>CAYUUJ010000276.1:0-4115 GCA_964447845.1 uncultured Anaerolineaceae bacterium | reverse complement strand
ATTCGTTTAAGCTTCTGACCAGGGTAGCTTTATTGGTCCTGATCGCATGGCTATGGGGCAGTCTTATTCTTGACCAGATGCCCTGTTTTCCTGGTATACCGAACTGCGATTAATAAATAGACTTGAAATGGTCCAGGATTGAGGAAGGAAATGCCATGAAAACCAAGCAAGTAAATCACAAAACAATTGATGGATACATTGCAGAGTTCCCAAAGGATGTTCAAGCGATCCTGCAAAAAGTGAGGAGGACGATCAAAAAAGTTGCCCCGAGCGCGCAAGAGACGATCAGCTATCAAATCCCGACTTTCACACTGAAAGGAAAATATTTGATTTACTTTGCCGGCTACAAAAAGCATATCGGGATTTATCCGGTGCCGGCAGGCAACGCGGCATTCAAGAAGGAAATGGCGCCATATGTAGCCGGCAAAGGCACGTTGAGATTCCCGTTGGATAAACCATTTCCCTTCGGTCTGATCACTAAGATTGTAAAATTAAGTATCAAGGAAAATTATAGCTAAAGAAGCGGCGAAGGCGAAGAAAAGTAAGTGAAACCTGTCTAAATAAAATATTGTTCTATGGTTACCGCAATTCATTTTCATTCGAGCCAGGACGGCTTATCTCAGACCTTGGTTAAGAAAAGATCCCGCAGACTAATTCTCTGCGGGATCTGTCTTTTTCCGTTTTTTTACTATTCAAAAACCCACTTATCCACTTCTCGCTTCCACTCGACCAGCTCTTCTTTCTTGAACCATAATCCCACCTCGCTTTCGCCATTTTCAGGCGAATCGGAGGCATGCGTCAGGTTGCGGCCCACTTCCAGGGCGAAGTCATGGCGCAGGGTGCCGGGCGCGGCCTCGGTCGGACGCGTAGCCCCCATGGTCTGACGGACCGCCGCGACCGCATTCGGCCCTTCCCATACCATGGCCATCACCGGCGCGGAAATAATATATCCGATCAACCCTTCATAAAAGGGCTTTCCCTTGTGAACAGCATAATGTGTTTCAGCCAGCTGTTTGCTGACCTGCAAAAATTTACCAGCCACCAGACGCAAACCGCGGCGCTCCAGGCGGGAAATCACCTCGCCGATCAAGCCGCGTTGGACACCATCAGGTTTCACGAGTACCAGAGTTCGTTCCACGGAATTCCTCCAGATAAAAATATTAATTTCTTTAAACACAAAGGACACGCAGGTCACAAAGGATTCCAACTTGTTTTTTCCTTGGTGGTCTTTGTGTCCTTTGAGTTTAAGAAAAAATTATCTTAATAATTCTTCAGCCTTGGTATAGGCATCCAGCGCCTCTTGCAGGCGGTTGGCACGCATATACGCGTCACCCAGTGTCTGCCAGATGGTCACTTCCACCGGGTATCGATACAGTGCCTCCCGCAGGTCACGGATGATCTCTTCCGTAAAGCGGCCTCTTTTAATCAACTTTCCATACCGATCCAAGGCTGCCGGGATGTCGCCGCGATTCAAATCGGCTTGCGCGGATTCCAGGGCTGCATCCATGTCCTGAGCTTCCGGTTGACGCGGCTGTGAAGCAGGGCGTGTCCCTTCTGCCGATGTGGGTTGTTTTTTAGGAGCAGCGGTTTTTTTGATCGGAGGCGCAAATTGAAGCGCTTCTGCTTCCGGCTCCAATTCAGTTTCTGATTCGGTCTCCATAAGAACTGGTTGCCAATCTGTGGGAGTTGTGGGCGGTATGCTGGGCACGGGGATGTCTTCGTCACCACCTTTAAGCCAGGCGGGTAAGGAAGCGTCATCCGCCGTGGAATGGACAGGCTCGATCGAATCTGTCTGTACAGCTTCTTCTTCCTTATCCAATCCTTGCAGCCAGCTAGGCAGGTCCGCGGCAGAGGGCAGTAATTCGGATTCTGATTCAGATTCTCCCTTCCCCCACGCGCTTAAGTCAGGAACCAGCGTGTTAAAACCTGAGGATGGCGCGCCTTCCAGTGCAGCGTCATCGATATTCTTCAACCAGGCAGGGGCATCCTCATCGTTCTGCAACTCGGATGATCCTTCTTTTACAGAATTGTTCACGATCTCATCCAGGGTCTCTTTTTCAGCCATTTCACGCAGCCAGATCCCGGTCCGATCATCGTCTAAAGCAGGTTCAATCGGAGAGGACACTTCCGGTGCGGTTACCGGAGGCATGGATTCGGCGATCGCCCGGGCTTGTTCCACCCACTCAGGCGGAGTTTCGCTGCGAGCATTTGGATCCGTGACCAGCTCTTCGGGTTTGGCACCGTGCTTGGCCGCCAGGCCTTCCAACCAGGCTACTGCGTCATCTTGTTCTTGCGCGGTCGTGCCAAGAGTTTCCAGCGAAGCCGTCGATTCCGGGGCAGCTAAGGACCCAAGATGTGCGGGCTCGATCGGCGTTTCAGGCTCAGGCCAGCTCATCGGCGCTGAATCCTGGATAGTATCATCTGGGAGCAGCGGTTCGCTTTGTTGAGTCTCTTCACGGAAACTGCGCAGCCAGCTAGGCGTATCTTCAGAAGTGATAGGAGTTTCCTTGGCGAAGCTGGAGACAGAGTCGCCTGGACTTGAAAGCCAATCCGGTTTATCCCCACCTGAAACAGGTGTGGAAATTTGAGAGGCGACAGAAGGCGCGGAATCTGCAGGAGACATGGCTTTCAACCAGTCCGGCATCTCGCCCGGAGCCAGGTCGGCTTGGGAGACCGGCGGAGTTTGTTCAAATGCAAATTGCGATGTCGTTTCCTCCGCCGCTCCAGTCGACCCCGACCAGCCGGCTTGGCGGAGAAAATCCGGGATGTCCTCTTGGGTCGTTGAAACGGAAGCAGGCCCTTCGTCCGCGGTTGAGGCGGCTCCGCTCAGCCATTCCGGCTGCTGGCCCGGTGAAGTCAGGCTAATTCCACTTGGATTCCAGGCGGAGCTGGTCTCCACGATTTGACCGTCATACTCAAGGCGTTCGAGGGTTACCGCCGCGTCGGATACCATGCCGGATTGAAAGACGGAACCCTGCGACAGTGCCGCGTACGGGTCCAGTTCGTGGGTATGCTGTCGATACGATTCCAGGTCTTCAGCGGAATCACTGCCCTGAAGGAGTTCGACCATGATGCGGTTGGCCTCGTACCCAAATTCGCCACCCGCACGATTGAGCAATTGGTTGGCGATCTGCGACGCATCCGCTTTTTGTCCGCTGCGGAAATAAGCCAGAGCCAACAGGACCTGCATGTCCACGCGTTGTGGATCCTGACTCAGCACGGCTTTGATCTCAGAGATCGCCTGCGGGTAAAGCTCGCCCTGCACGTACATGTGTGCGAGCGCCCCGCGCGTCATGCGGATTTTCGGCGGTTCCACGCCGTCGCGGCGGCCATACAGTCGGCGAAGCTCGCCCTGGATGGCCGCGTTGGAGGGCTGTGACTCAAAGGCGCGCTCCATATGCCAGATGGCATCGTCGAGCTTGCCCTGGTCATCCCGGATAATGCTCATGCCCACGTGCGACACAAAATCATCCGGCACCGACATCAGGACGCGCTGGAGCACATCCACAGCCTCATCATACCGTTTGGCCTCGAGGTAGGCTTTTCCTAGCAGGCGATAAGTTTCAAGATGTTTGGGGAAGGTTTTCAGGATATGGCGGCAATGTGCGATCGCCTCATCCAGGTGTCCCTGATCGATGAGATTTTCAATATCGCGGTTGTAAATTCGTAACGAAACCTTGGCCACCGGTACTCCTGAGGCAAGTATGCCCGATTCTTAATAAATTAGCAAGTCTCGAATGGTCAAAAAGTAGACAGGCGTTTAGTGGATTAATTGATAGGCGGGTTTTACTGATAGAAGAGCGGCAGCGGGTCGACCGGCTGGTCGCTGAAGACGTGCGCTTTCAACACGGCCTCGCGCGCCTCCGCCCCCCTGGCCGGGTCATTGGCATGGACAGTGAACAACGGCTGACCCTGTTCAACGCGCTCCCCCACCTTGTGATGAACGACAATCCCCACTGTGTGATCGATCGAGTCGCTTTTTTTGGCTCGACCCGCGCCCAGGACGACCGAAGCTTCGCCAACGTTTCGGGCGTGGACCTGGGATATGAATCCGCTTCGAGGGGCCGGCACCTCATCTCTGTGTTTCGCGGGCGGAAACTTGGAAGGATCGTCCA
>CAYUUJ010000275.1:0-4131 GCA_964447845.1 uncultured Anaerolineaceae bacterium | reverse complement strand
GAACGCGGGATTGGATCCTAACCTGGCAGCCGTTGTGATGCAGATCGAATCCTGCGGCGACCCGCGAGCGCTCTCCCGCTCCGGGGCGATGGGTTTATTCCAGGTGATGCCTTTTCATTTTTACGCGGTCGACAATCCCTACGACCCGGATACCAACGCGCTGCGTGGTCTGGATTATCTCGCCCGTTCGCTGGAAGCCGGTGGCGGGAACGCGCGCCTTGCCATGGCCGGGTATAACGGGGGCATCGGCGTGATCGCGCGCGGGGAATGGACCTGGTCCGACCAAACCAAGCGCTATGTCTATTATGGCGCGCCGATGTACGAAGATGCACGCGCCGGGTTGTCTACGAGTGCGATGCTGGATGAGTGGTATTCGAAATATGGGGCTGGGCTGTGCAGCCAGGCTCACGATCGTTTAGGGCTGCCCTAAGAGACTGCTATCTTTTAACCTTTTTGGTACACGGAGGACGCGGAGTCGACGGAAAAATAATAAAAGGCGTTCTTTTCCGTATTGTCCGCGACTTCCGTGTACTGTTCTTATTCAGACTTCTTTAAGTCATCTTCCCGGCCAGAGAGCGGCAGCCAGATCGTGAAGGTCGTACCCTGCCCCTCCTTGGACTCAACTTCGATCCACCCGTTGTGATTTTCGACGATCCATTGTGCGATCGAAAGCCCCAACCCAAACCCGCTGGATTTCGAACGGGTGCGCGATTTTTCAGCGCGATAAAACCGCTCGAAAATGTGCGGCAGGTCTTCAGCCGGAATGCCCGGCCCGGTGTCCCGGACTATGATGCGCGCCTGGTTGCCAACTTTTGCCAGGCTCAATAACACCTCGCCGCCGCGCGGCGTATATTGAATGGCATTTCCCACAAGGTTTAACAAAACCTGTTTGATGCGGTCACGGTCTGCCTGGATCTCCAGCTGGTCGATTTCCTTGATATGCAGGTAGACCCGGTTCCCCGCCAGCACACGCATTTCTTGAAATACTTCCATCAGCAGGGCATCCAATTCCACACGTCCCATGTTGAGAGCCAGCTCGCCTGATTCAGCCTGGGCCAGCAGAAGCAACCCGCCGACCAGGCGCGTGAGCCGCCCGACTTCTTCATACATGCTGGCCAGCGACTCGGGATCGATCTCTTTCATACGTCGCATCAAGTCCACATTTCCCTTGATGACGGTCAGCGGCGTGCGCAGCTCGTGGCTGACATCCGTGAGCAGTCGCTGTTGGGAGGTGAAAAGCACCTCCAGTCGTTCCAGCGTTTGGTTGAAGGATTGGACCAGTTCCCCGATCTCATCATCGGACTGGGCTTGATACGGGATGCGGCGTGATAGATCGTCTGCGCGATTGATCTGGTCCACGGTTTCGTGGATGGCGGCCAGCGGTGAAAGCGCCCGCCGGAGAACGAGCGACGAACCGATCCCGGCCAGCATCATGGCCAGCAGGACGGATATCAGGAGAACAGGGATCAGATCATTCTGCGTGGTATCCAGGAGCGTTAGATGTGTGGCTACCTGCAACACTCCTATGATCCGATCGCCTACTACCAGGGGCACACTGAGGACGCGCAAATAGACCCCGCGTACGGTGGTGATGCGGTAGGTCGGCCGGTCCGTCCGGATACTATTGGGATCGAGAGGCGTATCCAACAGGCGTACATTTGCTGAGGCAGCCTGCAATGTGCCGTCCCGCCCCCAGATCTGGATCGAAGTATTGGTCGTGAAATCCTGCTGAGGATTCATCACATCGACTTCGCCGGTTGCGCTGACGTGCATAGCAGCGATCACATCCACAGCCACACGCGCCAGGGTGTTGTCTGCTTCCATGATCAGCAGCAGATTGGCAAATAAGACCTGGGCCGCGCCGAACACGAGCAGGATGCCCCCCATCAGGGTCGCGTTAAGCAGCGTCAGACGCAGACGAAGTGACATATAAGGTTTCGCGGATTTCTCTAAAGGGAATGCGTAAAGAAAAACCGCCCCAGTTTCACGGGGCGGCGATTTCTAAGGATTTTCGCGCATCACGTAACCGACACCGCGCACCGTATGGATCAGGCGCGCCTCGTTATCCGCTTCCAGTTTCTGGCGCAGATAACGAATGTAGACCTCCAACACGTTGCTTTCGCCGCCAAAGTCGTAGCCCCACACACGGTCGAAGATCACTTCGCGGGTGAGTACCTGTTTCGGATGGCGTAAAAACAATTCGAGCAACTCGTATTCCTTGGCTGTCAATGCCACCAAACGGCTGCCGCGCGTGGCCTGCCGCGAACCGGTATCGAGCGTGAGATCGGCGAATTTGAGCACCGGGATGCGCTCAGGCTGGGTGCGGCGCAGCAGGGCTCGGACGCGCGCCAGCAACTCGTCCAGGTTGAATGGTTTGGTGAGGTAGTCATCCGCGCCGGCATCCAAACCTTGCACGCGGTCTTGCACGGTGTCCTTGGCAGTCAGCATCAAGATCGGTACAGAACCGCCCGTGCGCAGTCGATGGCAAACTTCCAGCCCATCCATACCGGGCAGCATCCAATCCAGGATCACCAGGTCAGGCGTATGGTCCCGCGCCAGGATCAATCCTGTGCGGCCATCCGTGGCAGTGTCCACGGTGTAACCTTCATAAGCGAGTCCCCGCTGCAACAGCTTAAGGATCGCTTGATCGTCTTCTATGATCAAAATACGTTCATTCATGGGTAACTCCACTACAAAATATACCATATTCAACCGTGCCTTTCCAGTCAGGCACGTTGAGGTAGAATGTCCCCATGCTTTTTCCTCCCGGTATGCCCCGGATCAAGCGTTTTTTTGACATGCTGGCCTCCATACTGGGGTTGGTCATCCTGGCCCCATTTCTGTTGATGATTGCCTTGCTGGTACGCATTTTTCTTGGGACCCCGGTCTTGTTTCGACAGCCGCGCACGGGATATAAAGGACGGGTTTTCCAGATCTTCAAATTTCGGACCATGACCGGCGCGCGCGGCCCGGACGGAAACCTGCTCCCGGACGAAAAGCGGCTCGGACCCTTCGGCGTTTTCCTGCGCACGGCCAGCCTGGATGAATTGCCTGAACTGTTTAACGTTCTTCGAGGCGAAATGAGTCTGGTCGGCCCGCGTCCATTGCTGAAGGAATACCTGGCTCTTTATTCTCCCGAACAAATGCAGCGGCATGACGCCTACCCGGGGATCACGGGTTGGGCACAGGTTAACGGGCGGAATGCCCTCACCTGGGAGGCAAAATTCAAACTGGACGTCTGGTACGTGAAAAATTGGAGTTTCTGGCAGGATCTCAAGATCCTGTTACTCACACCCGCGATCGTATTCCGTCGCAAGAACGTCAATCAACCTGGCCGGGCGACCGTGGATAGGTTTAAAGGGAACGGTTAGCGTCAAGGAATTTTTCTTGACACTCGTATCTGCACGGGTATAATCGAATAAAGACTGATCCGGAGACAAGTATCTGCCTACCCTTTCAGAGAGCCGCCGGTTGGTGCGAGGCGGCAGGCACAGCAGAGAAATCCCCTCCGGTCGCCCAATGGCAGTTGCTCTCGGAAAGATGCAAACCATCATAAGAGAGCCGGGCAGCGCCCGTTATTGCGCAGTTGAGATTATTGCTGTGAGCGACCTCACCACAGCCCTCTCCTTAAGGAGAGGGGGCAATAATGAAAGCAGGTGGCACCACGAGACGCCCCTCGTCCTGCAATGGACCGGGGCGTATTCATTTAATCGAACCATGGTCCGTCATCCATGGTTCACATTTGGAGGTGCTGCCATGCTCGATATCAATCTGATCCGCGAACAGCCCGACCTCGTCCGCAAAGCGCTCAAGGATCGACAGATGGATCCGTCGCCTGTCGATGCGATATTAAAGTTGGATGAAAAACGCCGGGCGCTGCTTACACAAGTGGAAGCTCTAAAGGCCGAGCGAAACGCGGTTTCCAAAGAGATCAGCCAATTGAAAGATAACAAAGCCCGCGAGGGGAAGATCGCGGCCATGCGTACGGTTGGCGATAAGATCACCGCGCTCGATAAAGAACTGACGGATGTGGAGGCTGAGCTCGATTCGTTAACGGCGACCCTGCCCAATCTCCCGGATTCACGTACTCCGATCGGTAAAGACGAAAGCGAGAACGTCGTCCTCAATTCC
>CAYUUJ010000274.1:0-4142 GCA_964447845.1 uncultured Anaerolineaceae bacterium | reverse complement strand
AATGACCGTGCTGGGTCTGATCGGCAGCGGTTATTTCATCATGATGAGAATCGCCGATATCGAGGTCTGACATGTCCAATACCCTGATCTGGATCGTGGTTGGTGTGGTTTTGTTGGGCGGAGCTGTTGCTCTGTTCATCGTGGGTTCACGTTATTCCAAGGCGCGTGAAGAGGAAAACGATCCCCTGATGTCGCGCCTGGCGGAAGCCACCCAGCGGGGTGAGGTGACTTCGCTGGAACAGATCGAAATGGAGCAACCCTTTGCGGAACGCGTCCTCGTCCCGCTGATGAAACGCTTCGGCGAACTTTCCATTCGTTTCACACCGCAAAAGGTTCTCGAAGATACCACCCGCAAGCTGGAGATGGGCGGCAATCCCGGGCGCATCGATGCCGCCACTTTCCTGGCCTCCCGGTTCATCGTGGCTGTATTTTTCGGAGGCCTTTTGCTCGGCATTGCCTTGATCGCCCCGAAACCCTGGCCACTGACTCGAACGATTCTTGTCGTGCTTATATTTACGACGATTGGTTTTTTCTTTCCACAGTTATGGCTGCAAAGTCTGATCAATCGGCGTCAAAATGAAGTCCGTAAGGCCATGCCGGACGCCCTGGACCTTCTGACCATTTGTGTGGAAGCCGGGCTTGGCTTTGATGCAGCCATGTCGAAGGTAAGTGAAAAATGGGAAAACGAACTCTCGCTCGCACTGGCACGCGCCATTCGCGAGATACAACTGGGTAAAACGCGGCGCGATGCCCTGCGGGACATGGCGGACCGGCTTGGAATCGCAGAACTGACCAGCTTTGTAGCCGCAGTCATTCAAAGTGAGCTGTTGGGCGTAAGCCTTTCCAGGGTACTGCGTATCCAATCAGATCAAATGCGTGTTAGGCGTCGTCAAAGAGCTGAGGAAGAAGCGCATAAAGCACCGATCAAGATGATCATTCCGATGGCCCTGTTAACCTTTCCCTCCATTTTGATCATCCTATTGACGCCAGCCGCGATCCAGATATCAAAATCTTTCGGAGCCTTTTTCTAAAAAAAGTATTGTTTTAGGCCAGGGGGCTGGTGGATTCCCTGGTCGGGGGAGTCCATCAGAAAATGAAACAGGTCGGGAGGGGGTCGTCCTGGATTTATCCTTATTACCGTCTATTATGGACCGGACTGGATTGGATGTTTCCTCCAGCTTGCGGTGGTTGCAACAAATTTGGGTCGCGTTGGTGCGGGGAATGTCAGGACCAGGTTGCGCTCATTGAAGGAATCGTTTGTGATGTTTGCGGCCTACCGCGCGAATTTCCCGGTGTGTGCCGTACTTGTGAACAGGAACCTCCCAAATTTAAACGTCTACGGACCTGGTCTGCTCTCGAGGATCCTGTGCAGGAGGCGTTGCATAAACTCAAATATCGTCGAGACATAGGCTTGGGGGAGGCGCTTTCCAATCAAATCGCAGAATTTGTCAGAGCTCAACACTGGCCGATAGACATGATCATTCCGATACCACTGGGCCGGAAACGAATTATCGAGCGCGGTTACAATCAGGTTGGACTGATCGCATACCCGCTTGCCCTGGTACTCGGGGTAAGCTTTGCCCCAAACGCCCTCATGCGTCAGGTGGAAACCCGATCACAAGTCGGGTTGACCAAAACCGAACGTCGCCAAAACGTTCGGGGAGCGTTTAAAGCCCTCGAAACCCAGATCCTCAATAAAACAGTATTATTAATCGATGATGTGGCTACAACCGGTTCCACTTTATCGTCCGGCGCCGAGGCGCTCTTATCGTCCGGCGCTCAAGACGTGTATGCCCTGACGGTTGCGCGTGCGCTTCCGAGACATGTTTGATATTCAATTGAGCAAAATGCGTTCACGATCCAGTGAGGAGGACCTATGACCAACAATGTGGAATTTAAGACCCGAAATATGCAATTGACGGAAAAGATGAAGGCGCATGTCAGTAAAAAAGCCATCAAGCTTGATCATTACCTGCCGGCGATCGAAGAAGCGCATATCCAATTCACAAATCACAAGTCTGCCCGTAACGCGGCCGATCGAAATGTAGTTGAGATCACTGTCCGCGGCAAGGGCATCATTCTGCGCAGCGAGGAACGTGCGGATGAGTCTCTGACCGCGTTCGATGCGGCATTCGACCAGATGCAAAGGCAGATCGAGCGCTACAAAGGAAAACATTACCATAACAAGCGATCGGCGTCCCGGCCCGGCAGTGAGGCTTCTGAAGAGGCTGTCAGCCTGGAGGATACAGGAGAATTGCCGCCATTGATCGCAAGGCGCAAGAAGTTTCGATTGCTGCCGATGAATGACTTGGAGGCGATCGAGCAAATGGAATTATTGGGGCACGATAATTTCTTCATTTTCTTTAATGCTGAATCAGGTAAGATAAACGTTCTCTACCACCGTCGAGATGGAAGCTATGGATTGATCGAGCCCGAAATGGGTTGAGCCGGCAGAGCATAGGGAAATTGGAACGGTCCTTTATATTCACCCCACCGATTCCCACGGAGTTACACAATGGAAGAAACCGATTTTGATGATGATGTAGCGGAAGAGGAAATTGAAAATAACACCATCAATGTGCCGGCGGCTGAGGCGGCAGTGCTGGAACTGCTGTCCGCCATTGGCGAAGATCCGGACCGGGAGGGGTTGAAAAATACGCCCAGGCGCGTATCTCGAATGTATCTGGAACTTCTGAACGGGTATCACGTCGATCCGGAAGCCATGGTTAATAAGGCTCTGTTCAATATCGGGGACTATGACCAGATGGTGATCGTCCGGGATATCGAGTTTTACAGCCTGTGCGAACACCACATGCTGCCTTTTCTCGGCCGGGTGCACGTCGCATACATGCCGGCCGGCAAGGTGATCGGTCTATCGAAGATCCCCCGCATCGTCGATATGTATGCCCGGCGCTTGCAGGTGCAGGAACGAATGACCCGGCAGGTGGCTGATTTTATTCACAATTTACTTGAACCGCGCGGTGTGGCGGTTGTGGTTGAGGCCTTGCATTTGTGTTCCATGATGCGGGGGGTAAAGAAACACGACGCCCGCATGACGACTTCCGCCATGCATGGATCCTTCAGAACGAACATCGCCACGCGCCAGGAATTTCTGGATAATATCTCTCGAGGTGCCAGTCCGCTCCAGATCTAACTATCAAGCCTGTCTTCCCGATATTTCGTCAAAATATCAGGGCGCGCTGCGGTCCAGATCTGGGTACGCAGTCGCTCTGCAACCAATGATAATTTTTGACGCGTGATCGGGTGTTCGAGCTGGGGGGATATTTCAGCCATCGGTAGCACAACATGAGCCAGATTCCATTGTTCGAGCCTGAATGGTTTTCCGTCCCATAACATAATGTCAAGGTCGATCGAACGCGGCGCATATTTGTCCGTGCTGCGCACTCGGCCCAGTGAACTTTCAATGGAGCGGATCACTTTTTCATTGAATTCGGGGAGATCAAATTCGGTTAGCAAACACAGGCCTGCATTAATAAAATTTGGTCCATCCGACCCAACGGCTTGTGATTCCCAGGCAGTGGAAACAGCTTGAATGCGGCAATTTTCAGCCAGCAGCTCAACAGCCTTCGGAAGATGATGTTGCGGATTTATATTTGAACCGATGACCAGATATACCTGGTGCTCATCCATCTCGGCTGCGTTCAATTTCGACGCCGACTGATTTTGAAAAACGGACCGCGGCGGGCTTCTCCACTCGAACCAACACCTTTAGAACTCCCTGCTCCAACAAACATAAAGACGCCAGGTCGTTGGCGAGCGCTTCGACCGTAAATCGCTTGGCGGTTTCAGCGTGGGCTTGCACCTTTTTGGCGAGAGTCCGATAGTTCACCGAATCCGCCAGATCGTCCGTTTCCCCCACCCGATGAGTGTCGGTGTACACCACAAGGTTGATCAAAATATCCTGTGGGGTCTCGCGTTCCCAATCATTTACGCCAATGATGCCGCGTACCAGCAGGTCCTTGATAAAGACTCTGTCCATCCCGGCTCCTAGATCAGATGCCGGCCGCCATCCACATGGATGATCTCACCGGTAATATAGGTCGGACAAGTTAACAGGAACAGCAAGGATTCTTCCACATACTCAAGTTTGCCCCATTCGCCGGCTGGAACATTTTTGATGA
>CAYUUJ010000273.1:0-4150 GCA_964447845.1 uncultured Anaerolineaceae bacterium | reverse complement strand
CGGTCATACCCGCGCAGATCCATGGACCTGGATCGCCCAGCACCACTACACGGCCGGCCGTCATATATTCGCACAGGAATCCCTTCACGTTCGAACGCGCGCCGATAAACCCGAGACTGTCATTGAGCGGCTTCAGGATTTCACCGCCGATGATCACATCGGTTCCGGATAAGCGGATGCAGGCCCGCGAGTCCGCGTTGCCTTGCACGATCACGATCCCGGCCGTGCCTCCATACGCCAGGCTTTTGCCGACCGAGCCGTCGATCAACTTTCCGTCATGGTTGTAGCCTTTCATGATCACAACGCGCCCGCCCGAAATCCCCTTGGCGACTCCATCCTGTGCGCCGCCCTCGACCAGGATGCGCACGGGATCGGCGTTGTATGCGCCGAGTCCATTTCCCGGTACGGAGCTGCTGAAGAACCGCAGATCTGTGGTTGGCACAGCCCGGTCAGCTATTCCATCCAAAGGCTGCCGCCAGGTTTCGCGATGGCCGCCGACTCCGCCGTGTCCCGGGAGCCAACTCCAATTATGACGGAAGCGGGTCAGGGCGCCGGTCAGATGCGTACCCAATGCGCGATCCACAGGTGTCACTTTGTCGTCTTCGAACAGGATCGTATCCTGCTGATAGGTGGTGAAACTCTCCATGACCAGGTTGGAGATGACCGTGGTCAGATGATTGCGCGGGCGATGCAGTGGGCCGCGCTCGATCTCGGCCATTTCATTGACAGGCAGTGTGATCGGTATCGGTTTGGCGGTCAGGTAATCATCGGCAGGCAGCAGCAATTCCTTCAGATCGATCTGCTCGCAGTGTGAGATTTGTTTGAGCAGATCAGATCGTCCGACGAGTTCCTGTGCGCTCTTGAAACCAAGTTTTGCAACCGTATCTTTAACGGCCTCTCCCAGCCCGTTGAAAACATTGACGAGCGCCCGGGTCGCCTGTTCCAGGTTGCGCGGGGCAAAGTGTTTGATGCCTGCAGCCTGTGCTTGTTCCATTGTTTCTATCTGGGTCGTTATGCCGGTGTGGCACGTGCCGGTCTGACAATCGCGGCAGATCGTACAACCGATGGCGACCATTGGAAGCGTACCCAACCCGACCCGGTTCGCGCCCAGGCACATCAGCTTAACCACGTCTGACGCGGAGCGTACTCCGCCGTCAGCCCAGATCTCGACCCGGCCGCGCAGACCAGCCTCGCTGAGCGCGCGATGCGCATCCACCACGCCTATTTCAGCGGGCAAACCCACATAGCGCAAAGAATGCTGCCGGGCCGCGCCTGTGCCGCCATCGTAACCGGTCAGATAAATAATATCGGCGTCAGCCTTGGCGATGCCGATCGCAATGATCCCGATGCCCGGCACCACCGGCACTTTGACAGCCACGCGCGCTTTGGGGTTGATGGTCTTGAGTTCCTCGATAAATTGTGCAAGATCTTCGATCGAGTAAATATCGTGATTGTTGGAGGGCGAGATCAAGTCCACTCCCGGACGGGCATGCCGCGCGGCTGCCACTTTTTGTGTGACCTTTCGGGCGGGGAGGTGGCCGCCTTCGCCGGGTTTCGCGCCCTGACCCACTTTGATCTCCAACAGGTTTGTGGAGTTGATCGTTTCCGCAGTAATGCCAAAACGGCCGGAAGCAATTTGAATGCCGCGGTTGAACGGGTATCTCCCCAAAATGTCCGGGATCTCGCCGCCTTCACCGTTGACCGAGATCATATTTAATTGATAAGCGGCTTCTGCGTAGGCGCGATAGGCGATCTCACCTTGCGAGCCAAATGACATGGAAGCGATCACGAAGGGCAGTTTGTGGGATGTGATACCCAAATCCACGTCCTTTGGATCGATACCCGTTTGGAGTGGATACACAAAGTCAAGAATATTGCGCAAGGTGACGGGATTGGTTTTGGCTGTATTTTCAACATGTCCTTCATATGTCTGCCAATCCGTTTCGCCTTTCCCGAGCCTGCCGGCTGCCTTCCATATCTTGGGGTAGAAATGATTCACGCGCGAAAGTTCACCGCGGCCCGGGCTATCGTACACAGCTTTGCGCGGGATCAGGTCTGCATCCAGGTTTTCCCAATTCAAACCGCCCGACTCCGAACCGCCATAATTGCTGGCTCCCAGCGCCGTGGCGATCTTGTTATTTAAACCAATGCTTGCGAACAATCGGCCGTACCCGCGTGCTTCATGGATCCCCATTGTGCTGGTACATTTTTCGATTCCGGAATGCAAAGCCTTGAGGGTGTTCTTCAGCCGCAAGGTCTGTTCATCCGGGGAGAGATTTGTGTCGCTGATCGTTGATTCAAAGATCAAATACGGAACAATGCCATCCGCTCCCATGCCGATGCACATCACGACGTCGTGCAGGTTGCGTACCGCTCCACTGCGCAGTACCAGCCCGGTCTGCCGGCGCAGGTTGACCTTGTGCGCGGAAGCCACCAGACCCAGATCGATTTTTCCGTCATCCCCTAACGATACCGGGATGGACGAAGTCGGAGCCGCAAGCTCAATGAAAGTTCGTCGAAGGGCGCGGTCTACGATCCCGATGACCAGGATCGGATCGATCCAACCGTTTTGATCTTTGAACGAATCCGCATCGTCCAGGACGAGGAGCTGGGTCCCGTTTCGAACGGCTTCGATCGCCGCCTGGGCGATGCGCTCCAGTCCCTCGGCCACACCTTCGCCTGGCAGTGTTATGGTCTGCAGGCGCGTGACCTGGGCTTCGTCGAAGTGATTTACAAGCTGACCCAGCATGGGACAGCCAGATTCGGCGGCCACCAGGTTAAACAGGACAGCGCGCCTCGGAGAGTTACCCGGATCGTCCAACAAGATCGGCATATCGAGTGCGATAGTTGTGGCTTGTCCAAGCTCGATCGGCAGAAGCGGGGGCCGCGACCCGATCACGGTCTGCGTGGAAAAATGTTCGGCCTCGCGTTCGCGATCGACAGCCGGATTGGTAACGACAGCCACGGCTTCCTTGAAATAATCAGAAATATTTTGTCGTTCCCTGGAAAGAGGCGCAAGGGGGCCGTCGTACCCGAGAGAACCGATCGGATCGATTCCATTTTGTGCCAGATCCTGTAACCACTCGCGGTCCTCGCGTCCCCAGCCGAATGCCGCCATGCGGTTGTCCAGCGCCACTTCAGGAGCTTGATCACCGGATGAGTTCTCCTGCTCTAGCAAGGTGGATGGAGCAGTTGCGAATTGCGATACAGGCTTAGCCAGGCGTTTCCCGATCGTCTCAAGAGACCCGAACCTGCGCAAGGTCAGATTGATCATTCTCTGTTGAATGGCTGGATAGTCGGATACTTCCACCGTTTGGCCGCGGCGGACGCGGATGCGCATCTTCTCGCCTGGGGAGAGAGGTACAGGATCGAAGCGCATGGTATCCAGGTGGTAAACGCCTTTTTCAGAGGAGAAGAAATATTCCTTTTCCGTATCCCCAAACCAGAGTGGCCGCAACCCGAGCGCATCCACGCTGAAGACACACTCGTCGCCAAAGCGTGAAATAATCCCGGCCGGCCCTTGCGCGAACGGACCTACTGCCTGGCGATAATACTTGTAAAGAGTTTGCAATTCAGGCGAGAGTTTTTCGACCTCGCTCAGGATCGGAGGAAAAGCCAATTCCATGGCTTCTGCGAGCGTGAAGTGATAACGATGGATCAGGGTTGCCAGGAAGCGATCCAGGTCTTGTGAATCGCTGCCGCCATCCACCAGGTCGACACCCAGCATGTGAGCTTGTTCTCGCAGACGCGCGATGGTATTGATCTCGCCATTGTGGCCGAGCAGGCTGAAGGGCTGCACGCGCTCGAAGCTGGTGGCGGTATTGGTTGAATAGCGGGCATGCCCGATCGTGATGGCCGTTGTGAAATCCGGGTTGCGTAATTCGGGGAAAAATTGATACAGCGTCTCGATCGAACCCCGGACTTTATACACAACCACATAACTTGAGAGCGAAGCGACAGATACTTTCGTGCGTCGCTCGATCTCCAAAGCCAGGTCGAAAAGCGCCCGCTCCACATTTTCGAGTGGCCCATTTCGCACCAGTCCACCGATCTGCCACAAATGAGGCGCCTGCAGTCGCGCCATTTTTCCAAGCGCCTGCGGTCGGGTCTGGATCGGCCGTTCGAGCAGCACGTCGATGCCGCTCTCTTT
>CAYUUJ010000272.1:0-4182 GCA_964447845.1 uncultured Anaerolineaceae bacterium | reverse complement strand
TCGAAGACCCACATCGCGGCCGAAGCCCGCTACCGCTTCGACGAGATCACCGCCGGGGAGGATTATTTCCTGGTCACGGCTTTCGGTCAATTGGAGAGACAGCCGGATTTGAAAGCGATCCTGGATGGATATCCGATCGCCGCCGAAGGCGACGGGTTTGTGTTGTATGATTTAAGAGGGAAATAGGACGCGGATCAGTGCGGATGGACGCGGATCCCCTTTGAATTTTCTTTGATTTCTTGAGTGAGGTAGGGTGGATACATGAACGATCAGATTAAGCTCAAACACAGTGACATTACTGATAAAATTCTGCACGCGTTTTACAAGGTGGTTTATCCACAGTTGAGATACGGTTTTCTAGAGAAAGTGTATGCTAATGCATTGGCCATTGCTTTGGTGTCTGGAGGACTGAAAGTTCAGCCGCAGGTGAAAATCGCCGTTTATTTTCAAGGGCAGATTGTGGGTGAATATTACGCTGATCTCCTGGTGGGGGGTTTGGTCATTATAGAATTAAAGGCAGTTTCCCGCCTTTTGGTCGAACATGAAGCCCAGTTGTTGAACTATCTTCGCGCCACCCCATATGAAGTCGGTCTCTTATTAAATTTTGGCCCGAAACCCGAATTTGTACGCAAAGCCTATAATAACGATCGCAAGACAATTACCTGGCACACTAATTAAAAATCCGCGTTCATCCGCGTCCATTTAAAATGACCCTCGTATCGATCATCACCCCCTCCTTCAATCAAGCCTCTTATCTCGAACAGACACTGCGCTCCGTTCTGGAACAGGGGTATCCACATATCGAATACATCGTCATCGACGGCGCCTCCACGGATGCCAGCCCGGAGATCATTAAAAAATACGCGTCCCGGCTGGCGTATTGGATCTCTGAAAAAGATCAGGGCCAGGCTGAAGCGATCAACAAGGGTATGGGGCGCGCCCGAGGCGATATCGTGGCCTGGCTCAATTCGGACGATTATTATCTGCCGGGCGCCATCCAGTCTGCGGTAACTGCCTTTGAGCAGAATCCGGAAGTGGACCTTGTATATGCGGATATGCAGGCTGTAGATCAGGACGGTTTTACCATCAATGAATTGAAATACCGCCAGCTCACGCTCGAAGATTTGCTTTGTTTCCACATTATCGGTCAGCCTTCGGTCTTCATGCGACGCACCGCGTTCGAAAAAGCCGGCGGGCTCGACCCTGCGTACCATTACCTGCTGGACCACCATCTCTGGATTCGGATCGCACGGCAGGGCTCGATTCTGTATAAAGGCGAGACGTGGTCCGCGGCGCGCTTCCATGCCGCGGCTAAAAACCGCGCCAAAGCTTCCGAGTTTGGGCGCGAAGCCTTTCGCATTCTTGATCAAGCCGCGCATGTCCCGGCGCTGGCGCTTCTGCTGGAACGTTTTTCCCGGCGGGCACTTGCCTCGGCTCACCGGGTGGATGCACGTTATTTGTTGGATGGCGGCCAGCCCTGGCAATCCCTTCAGGCGTGGGGGCGCGCGCTGCGCCTTCACCCTCCCACAGCATTGAGGCGCTTGAATCTGCTGATCGGCGCTGTGCTAGAATCGGTTGGATTACGGAGAGTACGGCTGCTGCTGATGCGGCTGCGCGGATAAAATTAAATCGATGAAAGCGATCCCATGGAAAAAATTTCAGTTAACAATCTGAATCTACAACTCGATCCGCGGAAATTTCTGGTCTTGTTGATTTTCGCTGTTAACCTGTTCCTGGTGTTCAATTTCTTTTTCCCGTCCATGCGGGACATCAATGTCTTTGATGAGTCGGTTTACGTGACTACCGGCAGAAGTCTGATCGAAGGTCAGTTGCCCCCTTTTGCGCGTAATCCGTTGATCGCCATTTTCTACGCCATCCTGTATGTGCCTTATTTAAATTCTACCTTCTGGTTGATGGAAAGCATCGCGCTGGGGAGGATCGTATTGTTTGCCCTGATGTGGTCGAGCAGCTATCTGATCGCCACCCAGCTCTTAAAATGGTTCCCTGCAATCACGATGGCCGGATTTCTTCTGATCTTTCCGGTCACCCTTGAGATCCTGTTAAATCCCAGTGATGCATTGTTCGCCGCCATGTCAGGTTTCGCTTTTTGGCAGGTCTTGTGTTTCTACAATACTCGCAACGCCAACCATCTAAGGTGGGGATCCTTATTTCTCGGCCTCGCTGCGCTTTCCAGGAATGACGGACTGGTGTTGTTCGTCATTTTTATCCTGCTGGCAGTTTTGATCATCGGGCGCACGCGTTGGAATCTGAATTGGCTGGCTTCAATTTTTGTCCCGTTTATTCTTTTGGTGGGAGGCTATTGGTTTCTTTACGGAATGGTGACGGGTGATTACAGGCTCGGTACTCAGGAGCGTTCCTATACCGCCTTCCAGCAGGCGCAAACGCGTGCTTATGAAGAGGATCCAGACTGCAAGCTAAGGACCATGAAATGTGCTGTCCTTCAAGTCGAAGAGTTGTACGGTACGGCTGAAGAGAATAACTTTTCAATTCTTAATGCCATTCGCCGCAATCCGGGAGCCTATTTTAGCCGCCTCCAAAGAGAACTCCGGATCCTGCCTGATCTGATCTACTCAATGCTCGGCTTGCGGACCGCGTTCCTGTTCTATATTTTATTTGGCATCGGCCTGCTGGAATTATTCCGCCGGAAAGAGTGGCTGTTGACAACAATTCTGCTGTTGTGGCCTCTTTACCTCGGCGTCTATTTCCTCACTTTCTTCCGGATCGGCTATCTGCGCATGCCGTTTTACATCCTTTATGGTATCGCCGCCATCGGCGCGGCTGCTTTCGCGGCGGACATCCAAAACAAAAAAACCGCCCTGGTGTGGGCTGCGCTATTGATCCCGATCACGATCGGGGGAATGATCTTTGATGTGCGTGCCCTGTATTTTGCGTCGGGTTTACTTCTGGCTGTCCTCGGATTGATCTACTTCAGCTCTCAATACCGGGACCAACAAGGGCTTTCTCCGCTTGCGGCCGGTTTGGTTTTGCTCCTGTGCGCCGGGTTGATCATGCGCCCAACCCTGGATCCTCCGTTTCAACGCGATCTGGCCGCGGGGGCGGAAGAGCAGGCCCTGCTGGCTATCGCCGATTACCTGCCACCGGGATCCTTGGTGGCGAGCGGCGCGCCTGGCTGGGTGTCGGCTGCCCGGATGGAATTCCTGAGCATGAACGGTCCTGAATTCGCGGAGGTGACCTCCGGCAGGGAAGTCTACGAATTGCTCAAAAGCAAGGGCGTGCGGGCCGTCTATGTGGATAGTACGATATCCCATAATGAGTATCTGTGGCTGTTGCTGGAACCTGATCTGGATGAATGGTATCAAACTGTATATTCCGGCCGCGAGGGTTCCATCCGCGTGCTGTTGCTGAAATAGCACCGGCTGACATGCTTGAATCTCACACTTTAACGCCGCGCCGCACAGCCCGCCACCTGATCATGGAATGAACTTCAAACGGGTTATCGGGGAAACCTCGGGCTCTTATGGCTCGCGTAGCACTTTTTAAAGGCATGTTAAGCCCAAATAAGCGCCTTAGCCCGGTCAGGTGATTGGCGTTAAAATTATCGGTCTGGCTCCCATGAATCCATCTGCATCCCGCTCATTATTTGCCCCGTGGAACAACCTGGCGCTGCTTATTCTTTTTGTTTTGGCGCTCTCCATCCGTCTCTACGATCTGACCGACCTGCCTCTTGATTTTCACCCCACCCGGCAGCTGCTCGCGGCGCTCAAGGCGCGCGGCATGTATTATCAGGGCCGCGCGGATGTGCCCGAGTGGCAGAGACAGTTTGCGGTTCAACAATGGAAAAACAAAGCTGAGATCGAGCCCGAGGTTGTCGAACGGCTGACCGCCATCACCTATCGCTTCACCGGTGAGCAATTATGGGTAGGCCGCCTGTACTCGGCTTTGTTCTGGATCATCGGCGGCATCTTCCTGATTCTACTGTTACGACATTTCGTGTCTGACGCTGGGGCCTTGATTGGGGCCGCATTTTATTTATTTCTGCCTTACGGGATTATCGCCAGCCGCAGTTTTCAACCCGACCCTTTGATGGTGATGCTGATCATCATGTTCTGGTGGGCGGTGAATCATTGGGCTCGGAGTATTGAACCGCGAAGACGCGAAGAACGCCAATGGAAAATTAATTCTTCGCGCTCTTCGCGTCTT
>CAYUUJ010000271.1:0-4184 GCA_964447845.1 uncultured Anaerolineaceae bacterium | reverse complement strand
GGCCGTCCACAACAACAGCCCAGATCCCGATCACCCGATGCGACTCCTGTCCTGCCTGAAGCCCCAGTATCTTTTCCTTATGGATGGCTGCCAGGATCTTATTGGTAAAGAGTTTTCTGGATTTCATCTTGAGCTTATGGAGCGAGCGTCATCGTCTCCGTTGCGGTCGGCCCTGGCGTCCAGGTGGCCGTGGCTGTGGCTGTATCAGTGGCAGTGGGTGTCGGAGTTCGCGTCGGAGTAAAGGTCCGTGTAGGTGTGCGGGTTAAAGTTGGCGTATGAGTATTGGTCGGGGTGAGGGTGGCAGTCGAGGTGTTCGTCGAAGTCGGCGTCGGTGTGGAAAACCAGAGGCCTCCCACATCGTCCGCCAATACGAAGAAGAGATAAGCGATCGCCAGCAGCAAAACCAATACCAGGAGGATGTCTACGATTCTTTTCATAGCAAAATATTATACATTGCCTTTTCACCCTGGCGCTCCCCCATGAGGATGATACCCAAACAATCTAATAGATCTCTTTTGGTTTGTTAGAAAAACAAAAGACGAGCCCTTCAGCCCGTCTCCTCACCTGACACTTGACACCTGAAACTTGACACCTGACACATGACACTTTTCCGTTAAATCGCAAAACTCACCTGCTTCGGGTCGACGATCAGCATCGGGACATGGATGACAGGCATATTCAGCAGGAACGGATTGACAATCTCAGCATCATAGACGGAGACCCAGGTCATGTGGGAAACTTCGATACTGGTGGGGAGGTCCGCCTGCGTCGAGATGCGCATTTTTCCTTTCAGCATGAAGGCGCCCAGCATGAGATGCACATCCACCATCTGCCGGTTAACTTCATTTGCCTCGTAATCCGGCGGATCGAAATTGGGCGGCGCAATGTGAAATCCAATCACCCGTTCTTTGGGAAAAAAGTATTCGTTGTAGGTCAGCGATTTGGGAGGTGTGCCCCCGAAGAACAGGATTTCCGGTTTGAAAATGCGAATATGATTCGGAACGCCCTGTGTGCGCAACCATACACTGACACGCACACCGGCCTTCGTCACCAGATCGCCATGGATCAGCTTGTTGCGCGAATAAATCATGACCTTTGTAATTTTTTCATCCTCTGCGAGAGTGTACATGGAAACCTCCAAGTCGATTATACCTTGCCGCCCATCCCTTCACACTTTATACTCAGTCCACCTTGAACCTGGAACCTGACACATGACAAATTCCAAACGCTGGCTGATCCCGCCCCCCATCACACCGGAGTCTGATTCTGCCCTATCCGCGTTTCCTCCGCTCCTGCGCCAGATCCTATTCAACCGCGGCTACGCCACTGACGATCAGGCGCGTGCATTCCTAAAAGCCGAGGCTCCGACCGACACCGACCCATTTCAGATGACCGGAATGGACGCGGCTGTCGATCGCATCCGGCTGGCGCTCGAGGGACACGAACCGATCGCGATCTATGGCGATTACGATGTGGACGGGGTCACAGCCACCGCGTTGCTGGTCAGCGCGCTGAGTGCGTTGGGTGCGCAGGTGCGCGGCTATATCCCCAATCGATTCGACGAGGGGTACGGTCTCAATAAAGACGCCCTGGATACTTTAAAAGCGGACGGCGTCAAACTGGTCACCACGGTCGATTGTGGGATCCGCTCCCCGGACGAAGCGCGCCACGCACAGAGCATCGGGCTGGACCTCATCATCACGGACCATCACCACCCTTCTGAGGGTGACCTGCCACCAGCCCTGGCGGTGATCAATCCCAAACAACCCGGCGACGTATATCCCGACAAAGACATGGCCGGCGTGGGACTGGCCTATAAACTGGTGGAAGCGCTCGTACAAAGGCTCCAGCCGCGAGATTTCAATCTTCCATTTCTACTGGATCTTGTTGCGTTGGGCACGGTTGCCGATCTAGCGCCTCTGGTGGGCGAAAATCGCTCCCTTGTGCGAAAGGGTCTGCGCCAGATGCGCACAACCTCCAGGCAGGGATTATTCGCGCTGGCGAACGTCGCCGACTTGGCGCTCTCCAAGGTCAACGCCGGGCATATCGGCTTCATGCTGGGGCCGCGCTTGAACGCCTCGGGGAGATTGGAATCAGCCCTGGCCTCCTTCGAATTGCTGACCACCACAGACGTCTTCCGTGCCGGCCAATTGGCGCAACAACTGGACGTGCAAAACCGTCAGCGGCAGGTACTTACGCGTCAGACCCAGGAACAAGCCGAGGTCCTGGCCATGAGCGATGACCCGGACGCGTTCTTGTTATTCGCCTCACACGAATCGTTCAATCCCGGTGTGGTGGGCCTGGCGGCGGCGCGTTTGATGGAGTCACACTACCGTCCCGCCATCGTGGCAGCGAGTAACGGGGATGAAACGCGCGGCTCCTGCCGCTCCATCCCGGAGTTCCATATTACCGACGCGCTCGATCAATGCGCGGATCTGCTCGTCCGGCATGGCGGTCATGCGGCTGCAGCAGGATTCACGGTAAAGAATAATAATCTTGTGGAATTGGTGAAGAGGTTGAAGGCCATCGCCGCCGAAAAACTAATCGATCAGGATTTGCGCCCGACACTGACCGCCGACGCACAAGTTCCACTCACGGAAATTCGGCCGGAGCTGATCAAATCTTTGAGCTACCTGGACCCAACCGGCTACGGTAACCCGGATGCAGCTTTCGTATCGCGCAGTGCCAAGGTCAAGAGTTCGCGCACAGTCGGTGCCGATGGCAAGCACCTTAAGTTAATCCTGGAAGATGAACTTGGGTTTACACATGACACGATCGGTTTCCGGCTCGGCCATTTGAAATCCGAATTGCCAAATCGCGTCGATATTTTGTACACGTATGAAGTGAATGAATATAACGGGCGCGTGGGATATCAGTTGAATCTAAAAGACGTCAAACCGGCGGATATTTCAAATTGATTGTAGGGGCAGACCCGCGTGTCTACCCTCGCATCGACTACTGCTCAAATTTTGAAGCACACTTAAAATAAAAAAGGCGGACACTTGGGACCGCCCCTACTTTTTAACCCGTGGCTGAATTACTTCGCGGCTTTCAGATCGTCTGCCCGCTCGGGTATGGTGAAGTTCTTGATGGTCGTGGAATCCACCAGGCTGGGGAAATTTTTATTCAACCAGGCCGTCACACCCCAGAGTCCCGGGATGATCCACATGGCGCGCGGATGACGCACCAGCTTGACCACCGCCTGGCCCACTTGCTCGGCTGTCAGAAGCAGGAATTTCGGTGTGGTGGCTTTGGTTTTACGCTTGATCCCCGCATGCGCACCAAATTCGGTCACCACGCCTCCGGGATAAATGATCGATACGTCGACACCCCAGGGCTTGACCTCGCGCCGCAATGCTTCTGAGAATCCATGCACGGCATGTTTACAAGCGGCATAGATCGTATAGGTCGGTGTTGCGACCAGGCCGGCCATCGAACACATGTTTATGATATGGCCGGAGCGCTGCTTCATCATGATCGGCCACGCCTGACGGGTCGTCTGAATGACCCCCAATACGTTGACGTCGAATTGAGCCTGAATATCTTTCACGGGATCCAGGTTTTCAAGCCAATCCAATCGGCCAAACCCGGCGTTGTTGAATAAGACGTCAATTCTGCCGAACCGCTCCAGGGTCTTGTTGATCAGCGATTGGATATCTTCAAGTTTGGATAGATCCGCCTGTACCACCAGCGTCTCAGCGCCCGTGCCCATGCCGGCGATCTCCTGGGCTACAGACTCAAGCCTGTCGACGCGGCGGGCGGCCAGAACCACTTTCGCCCCTTCGCGTCCAAACTCGCGCGCCGTGGCTTCGCCAATGCCGGATGAAGCACCAGTGATTACAACGACTTTGTCTTTTACTTCCATGAGATCCTCCTCTAAAGAACCATTAAATACTGCTCAAAATACCAGGCTCAATCTTATCACGCCACCCCTCAAACCTGACACCTGACACTTGACACCTGACACTGTACTTATGGTCCCCACCTCGGTTGATAATCACAATAATCATTGTTCGTTAACCTGCGCAGGTCGCTACCGTCCACGCGCATGATATAGATCTCGCAGCCGAGTTCGTATGTGTACTTGGGGTAGTAAGATGTGAAGGCGACCCACTTCCCATCCGGCGAGAAGGACGGGCCTTGACTATTGCCTCCAGGCGGAGAGATCTGATGTTGGTCCGTAC
>CAYUUJ010000270.1:0-4193 GCA_964447845.1 uncultured Anaerolineaceae bacterium | reverse complement strand
CACAGCCCTTCCCGGATGCCGCTCTCGCGCAAAGCCTCCTCGACCTGTGGTGTGATATTGATGAAGGCGCGTCGAGTCGGGATGTTGAAGCTGAGTTCCTTGCGATAGGATTTCATCCTGGCCTCCGGTTCCTTTCAACAGACACAAAATTATAGGTGAAAGATTCTTTTGTTGAACACGAATCCTGCGGCGGATAACATGAAAAAAAGCCTATTTTAATGGTTTTTCCGTGAACTCCGCCGCAGGCTCCCTGTACAAAAAGGTTGTAAGAAACAGTCTCATATATCTCGAGTTACTTATGTTGATGAATCAGAAGCATGCCAGTGCGATTGACGCCGGAATTTTTCGGGAAAGATCAAGAAATATCCCAATATTCCCATCACAAGATAAACCACTGGGAATTTAAGCCAGCCGGATCCGGTGAAGCCGATCAGGGTAATCACTGAGACCAAAAGAGGAAGCGTCACCAGAACGTCTGTACTCATGATGTTTTTTTGTTGAATTGCATGTATAAGGCAAAAGAGCGGAATAAGCAGGAGCGTCAGATCATGATAATGCGAGTAGGGGACAAGCAGGATGGCAAATAATGCCAGAAGGCCGAGGTGTTTTTGAGTAATTTTTTTACTTAGATACCAAAGGATGCTGAAAACGAAAATTCCAAGGATATAAATTCCCCACAGGATCATTCTAATGGGTTTCACGTTTGTGAGCTCGAAATTACGGCGGATCAGTCCGGAAATGGACGGCATATCCAGTGCATGAGTTTGATTCCAGATCGTGCTCTCCAATGCCCGCAGGCTGGCTATAAAATCGTAGGTCCCGTCGAATCCGATCAAGGCCACACTGAATAAGGCCAGACAGGAACTTCCCAGTACAAATCCCCAGAAAACTTTCCGGTCTCGAAAGAGGAAGGGGATCGCCAGAAAAAGGGCGATCTGAGGCCGGACGGTGGTCAGGCTTAAGCCCAGGCCGGCGATGAAATGTTTTTCAGAGAAGAGTGCCAGCATGCAGATCGCCGTTCCCAACAGGAGGATTGCATCGTCCTGGCCGTTCATAAATCCGCTGAAAGTGGGAAAAAAAAGAAAAGTGCCTGCATAAATGACAAAAAACTGTTCAGGCGTGAAATGGCTGATATGTAATGTGCGGATCAGCAAGTATGCATTGAGGGCGTTTAACAAAAGCAAAAGGATGGACCAGCGATTGAATGAAACCACGAAGTCCGCCTCCGTTACGAGGGCTGCCGGCACGGCAATATATGGCACGTGCGCATAGAATTGAGGATTCGTCTGAAACCCCAACATCTCTTCCTGGACTCTCTCCTGCGAGTCGAAGTGGTAGATATTGTGAAAACTTTCGGTCCTGGCGATCCTCCCGAACGTATAGATCCCGATGAAATCCGAGCCGGTCCTTTTCGTGGGATCGGTGATCATCCTGGCCCACAGGATCATATAGATCAGGAACAGCGAAATTAATCCTGTCCATTTAAGGATCCGGCCCACATTCAGTTTCCTCATAAAGTTCACGCAGGTGGATCTTCAGTTTTTTCGACAACCACCGTCGCTTCCGCCAGCAGCGCTGCGATCGCCCCGAGAGCGGCGAGGGTTGGGGCAAGCAATGCGCCGACCACACCGATCGTCAGCGGGATCTCCATCACGGTCCGGTTATCCTTGTCCTTGATGATGACGCGGCGGATATTTCCCTCGTGGATCAATTTTTTAATCCTGGCGATGAGTTGCTCGCCGTTCACCTTGAATTCTTCAGTCCGGTATTTTTCCTGGGACATGCTGGCCTCCGTTTCGTCCATTGAAACCATTATTCTTCTAAATTAAGCTGTTATCACGTCAGTTGGACAGAGGTTGTAAGAATTCGATTTATTCAAACCATTTTTCTTCCAGCGCCGGCCATTCAGTGGACTGATCGGCACGGTCCTTCCAGTTTTCCTTCCCACTCCACGCTTCGATCTGGGCGCCATATATCGAGGTGCGTTTCAGCTCCTGATCTGTGATGGCGCGGAATTCCCGATCGGCCTGCATGGCGGGAAAGTACTTTCCGATCAAATGGTGCATGACATTGCGCTGCTCTTCGGCGCCCTCTATCAAACGCGCATTCCCAAAAATGACCACACTCCGGTATTGCAGGGAGAATTCAAGCGCCACATTGGAAGGCAGAACTTTCCCCATTTCACTCACTTCGATGCAAACCTTCGAATTTTGCTCAATGTTGGCTCGCACGCGGCCCGCCAGGTTGGAATGGAAGACGACCCGGTGGCGGTCTTCATCGAACCAGAAGGTGGTGGGGTTGACGAAGGGTTGGTCTTCCCGGCTGGAAGCAATACGGGCTACTTTAGCGGCGTGTAGAAACGCGCGCATCCAGTCGTCTTCGCGTTTGTATTCGGGCCGGCGCTGGTGGTCGGTGGGCAGGGTCTTTTCGGGGTTATAGTCGCGAGGCATGGAATTTCCTGATCATTTCCCTTTCTTGAGTTGTAGAAGGAGGGACCTTTTGTACAGGACGAGCTGTACGACGAAAGCCAGCAGACCCAATACGGGAGTGAATGCCCACACGCAGCAGCGATATCCGATTCCAAGTTGAAAGAAATACGCGGCTGCACCGAACGTCAGCCCGCTCAACAAAGCTACTTCGAGCGTTTGAAGGTAGGAGATGCTGTTTACCTTGTAAATCGGCGGCAGGCTGTCGGTCTTCCAGCGGAAGGCGGCCGCCAGCTTCTTATCTTTTTTGAGCGCGTACTCTTTGATCTGATTCATCGCCAACGCAGATTCGTACCAGGCGGTGCGTAGACGGGCGAGCTGCAGAATCGTGCTTGTCCCGAGCAGGGTCAGGATAAAAAACAGTCCACTGAATAACAAACCAATTTGAGGCGCTTCAAATTCCGGGCCGAAAAACTGGGTGCTGAACAGGGCCGCCACCAGTGATCCGACGGCGATCAAATAAAAAGAGGCCACACGGACGCGGTCTTCGTTGGCTTGCGAGGCCGTGCGTGCGATATATTCAAACTCGGCGAACAGGATATCTTCATGATTGCGGTTGGATGCGGGCATCTTCATTCCTCCGGGAGCGTGAATATTATCGCACAGAACCACGCCATGCTTTTCCGTTATGCCTGTATGTGAGGCTTCAATTCTTTCAATCTGCGTTGTGCAGGCCGGGCCAGCGCCAGGTAACAGCCCGCCAAAACCAGGCCGATCAGGAAGCAGCCCGTCCAAAGGGTCGGCGCACCCAGGTGCTCATAGATCCAGCCTCCCGCTACGGGTCCGATAAAGAAGGAAAGTCCCCACATGGATCCAAAAATCCCCTGGTATAGTCCGCGTAATTCGATCGGGGACAAATCCGCGATGATGGCAGGCGCCACTGCAGCGGCTGCGATCTCACCGAGGGTCCAAACAATGACGCTTAACGTGAAAAGTGTAAAGGTGTTTGCGAAAGCTGTGATCCCAAAGCCGGTGCCCAGCAATAATGCAGCGATCGCCATGGCTTTGAAGCGCGGCCAACGCCCGGCTTTGTTACTGATCTGAAGGCTTAACAACACGATCAACAAACCGTTGACCGCGATCACCATCCCGTATTGGGCGGGACCCAGACCGTGACTTTGCATATCCACCGGCAAGGTGACATTGCCTTGCATGTAAACCGTGCCGAAGAAAAGCGCCAGCAGGCTGAAGATGAGCAGGATCGGTTCGCGTTTAAGCTGCCGGATCCGTTCCGGAATGGAGGTATGCACGGCGCCATGTGCAGCCTGTGGACGTGTTTCGCGAATTCCGAAATACACGATCAGACCAAAAATAAAAGTGGTGATCGCGTCACCGATGAAGAGTGTCAAGTAGTTGTAGCTGGCGAGCAGTCCGGCTACAACCGGCGCGATGGCCGCGCCCAGGTTGATGGCCCAGTAGTTGTACCCATAGGCGCGCGTCCGTGCGTCCGGCGGGACCAGGTCCGCGATCGCCGCGCCGACCGCCGGCCGGTACAGGTCCGTAAAGAAGCCGACAAAGAACGTCCAGAGCGCAATCCAGTTGACGGCATGCACAAGTCCGAGCGCGATCGTTGCGACCGGCGTGATCAGAAAACTCATCAGCATCACCGGGCGCCGGCCGAGTCGGTCGGTCAGCTCACCGCCTGCCAGTTGTGCAATGAAGGAGCCTGCACCAAATAGCGAGACCATTAGCGCCGCCTGGCTGATC
>CAYUUJ010000269.1:0-4213 GCA_964447845.1 uncultured Anaerolineaceae bacterium | reverse complement strand
GGGATCTGGTCGAACAGCGCGGCCATGTCATGTACTGACGAGATCGACACGCCCACCTTGCCCACCTCCCCCTCCGCGATCGGGTCATCCGCGTCGTAACCGATCTGCGTCGGCAGGTCGAAGGCCACCGAAATGCCGGTCTGGCCGTGGGCTAATAAATAGCGGTAGCGTTTATTGGAATCTTCCGCGGTCGAGAACCCCGCATACTGACGCATCGTCCACAGGCGCGAACGATACATGGTCGGTTGGACGCCGCGCGTATACGGATATTCACCCGCGAAGCCGAGTTTCACCGCATAATCAGAGTCAGCGTCGGGGGGCAGAGCCAGCCGCGGGATCTCGATCCCCGAGGAAGTCTCGAAACGCTCTTTTCTCTCCTTGAACTTATCCAAAGATTTCTTGAGCGTGGTTTCTTTCCATTTTTTATATTGTTCTTGCAGTTTCATGATGTCACCATATTTTGAACCGCGAAGCACGCGAAGAACGCGAAGCTTTTATAGGATTTTTCTTAGCGACCTTCGCGCTCTTCGCGGTTAATTTCTTCTTAGTATTCTTCATGGATAACTTATTCCAAGTATACAACAAAGAGAAATGTTATACTGAATTAGCATGCCTTCATCGAAAAACACTGAAATTTGTTATCTACTAGCCTTCCCCGATCCGGTCAGCGAGGCTTCCGGCCCCCAGGAAAAGATCCGCGGCTTGAAGGATGCTCCTTATTTTGAGCCGATCGATATTCGTGTCCGCATGCTGGGACAGGCTGAAGTCGAGGCCGGAGGCGTGTCAGTCAGTGTGACGCGTCAGAGGTACGAAGAACACGTCCAGCTCGTCGAATGTCGTTTCCAGATCCCGGATGGTTTAAGCCTGGCCGGCATCCAGCAACGCGAAGTCATTGAAAAAGCGCTGACAGCGCGTTTTGTGCCCGCCGAACACCAGGAAAGCGGATTATTCGAGGAGTATGTGATCCTGCTGTTGAGCCACTTGAAATCCGCGCCGGATACGTTCATCGACCGGAACGCCGAGGCGCTGGCGCGCTTCATCCGTTCGCAGCGCGAGATATTCGATAAGGAGCAGCTGGAACAGATCCTCACTTCACGGGTGCGCTATTCGAAGGCGGACCTGACCCTGGTGGACTGGGAGGGCGCGCTCATCATCGCGCCCGCAGGCGATTTCCAATCGGACATTGAACTATTGAAAGTGGGAAATTATCAATTGCTGCGGTATCGATTACTGGATCAAACACTGGACAGGAGCCTGGATGAAATCAATACTCAGGTGCGCGCCAACCCCAAACGCCTGCGCCCCGGTCCCTCCCGCCGCCAGATCCGGGACATCATCCAGCACCGCCTCGATATCATGTTGGATTTTGAACGCAGTGAGCAAAATCTGCTGCTGATCGGGGATTGGTACACCGCCCAGCTTTATCATGCCATCCATGATGAGTTCTACATCGAGGAGTGGAAGCAGGCCATCAAAGGGAAACTGGATATGCTCGAAGATATCATCGAGACGATCCGGGATAACTTTTCCCTCTCCTGGCAAAGCCTGCTGGATAACGTACAGTTGATTGGCTGGTTCCTCTTGTTGATCGGCTATATTTATTTATATTTCTTTGATGCAGGCTGGTTTACACCGTAGACCGAAACATTTCATGGATTCTTCATTGAATAAATTCCCGGCACTTCTGATGCGGATTTTCGTGTTGCTGGGCTTCCCGGTTTGCACTTCCCTGGCTTGTTACGCGGTGACGGATTTTTTTCAACCGCGCGAGCCCGAACCGGGGCTTTCGCCGGCGCCATTGGTTACTGTCGTACCGACGATTGATACTAACGCTACCTGTCCAAATTTGACCTCCGCTATTTTGGACGTTGCGCGCTACGACACGAACTCCGGGGAAGGACTGGGCTCGGCTAAAGGCTCCGACGAGATTGAAGCCACTTATCTGATGACCTATCTCGTGCGCGGCGACCGGATCGGCATCCCAAACCCTGAACCGGTCCCGGATCAATTCCTAGACGAACGCGATAATACCGAAGCTCACGAAGCAACCTGGGACTATTTCACGGCGCTCATTCCATCCGGACAGCGCTCGATGCTGGACGCCTACATTGTGATCACCGATGGTCCCGCTAATATTTTGGGCGCGGTCAGCCAGATCAGGAGAGCCGATCGCTGGGCCCTTGAAATAGATATCGATGACGCCCGGGATGCCCACGATCTGACTTATACCCTGTTGCATGAATTTGGTCACCTGCTGACCCTTAATGCAGAGCAGATCCCGCCCAGCCAGGCTATTTTCGAAAACCCCGATGATCAAAACCTCTATGAAGGGGAAGTCGCAGCTTGTCTGCAATATTTTCCCGGCGAAGGCTGCAGCAAGCCGGATTCATACATACATAAATTCTATGATCGTTTCTGGACCGGGATCTACGACGAATGGCTGGAGATAGACCTGTTGGAGGATCAAACCGCCTACGAAGACCAGCTGGCCGAATTTTTACCGATACTATCGCAACCGGTTCGTCAGTGATTATGCCGTCACCAGCCCGGCCGAGGATATCGCTGAGTCGTGGACTTATTTCATGCTGGACTCCAGGCCGGATGGGGACAGGATCGCAGAGCAGAAGATCCTGTTTTTCTACGACCATCCCGAACTCGTCCAATTGCGGGCTGAGATCCTTGGCAACTTGTGCGAGTCTTTTCCTGAATAGATAGTGTCCGCAATAATGAGGAAGAATATCCTTCCGCAGATCACGCAGATTTGAAAATAATATCTGTCGAAGATCCCGTCTACTCACGGGACAAAATCTGCATAACCGGTGGATGAATATTTTTTCGGATAAATAGAGAATGTAAATTAAATGACAAACACCATGCAACGCCCGATCCCAGAGTCCTATTGGGTGGAACCCGACCGATTCCTGGCCGGCGAGTATCCCGGCCGGTCCGATCCCGCAGGCGCTCGAAGCCGGCTGGATGCCTTTCTCCAGGCAGGCATTAATACGTTCATTGACTTGACTCATGCCGGCGAACTTCTCCCATACGAAGCTGCGCTGAAGGATCTGGCACGGGCGCGTGGGGTCGAGGTCTCATACGCGCGCATCCCGATCCGGGATCATGGCATACCCACGCTTGAAGTGATGAGCTCCATTCTCGATCGGATTGATCAAGCTTTGTCCGCGGATAAAAAAGTGTACGTGCACTGTTGGGGCGGCGTCGGGCGGACCGGCACGACCGTGGGTTGTTATTTGATCCGTCACGGACTTGCCCATCAAGCTGCTCTTCAACAGATCGCAGGTTGGTGGTCAGATATACCCAAGCGCGCCTATTTTCCGCGCTCGCCGGAGACGGATGAACAGGTGGACTTCATTCTCAATTGGCGGGCATCCAATTCACCCCCGGACTAGAAAAAGTGTTCCGCTTCTAATTTGAATTTACAAAAAATCTGTTATGCTTCGCCGTAGCATGTTTCGAACTCTGACACCTTTCCGAACTGAAAGTTACCACGACCTTAAGAGATGGATGGGTTTAAATTTCAAAAACAATACCATGTTCGACAAAGCGGTACATGTTGCCCCAAAGCGGTATAATCTTTGCCAATCCATCGGAGGCCGTCTTGGAAGTAACGAAACCTAAGAGCCCGCCGGATTTTCAAAGGCAGGTTCCTGTAGAAGAAGTGAAGTGGGGGCGGATCATCATCGATCTAGTCGAGACGATCGTCCTGGCCGTGGTCCTGTTTATCGGCATCAATGCCGTCTCCGCTCGCGTGCGCGTGGATGGCATCAGCATGTATCCATCACTTCAGAATGGGGAATTCGTGCTCGTCAACCGGCTGGCTTATAAGACAGGCGAAGTGGAACGCAGCGATATCATTGTCTTTCGTTACCCAAAAGATCCTGAACAGGATCTGATCAAGCGCGTGATCGGTCTGCCCGGTGATGAGGTGGTGATCGAAGGGGGCAAAGTCATCGTGAATGGAGAAACGCTGATCGAACCCTACATCGCCGCCGAACCGGTATATTCCGGCCGCTGGCAGGTGCCTGAAGGACATTTGTTTGTGCTTGGCGATAATCGCAACGATTCATCCGACTCGCATTCGTGGGGTCTATTGCCCTTGACCAACGTGATCGGCAAGGCCATCCTGATCTACTGGCCTCCGCCGCAATGGACGGTGATCCGGCATAGCAGCATTCCAGCCACATTCAAGGAGCCA
>CAYUUJ010000268.1:0-4231 GCA_964447845.1 uncultured Anaerolineaceae bacterium | reverse complement strand
AAGGCGCCTTCCTGTTGTGCAAGACGTCCAATCCCGGCGCGGGAGATCTGCAGGATTTGAATCTCGTAGGGGCGGGCCCACGTGTCCGCCCGGATGTGGGCAGTCACACGGGACTGCCCCTACATACCCCAAGGCCGGTCTGCGAAAAGATGGGCTGGGCATGCTGATCAACATCTCGCGCGGCATTGCGCGGGCCTCTGAAGGCCCTGCCAGGGCTGCGGCGGAGCTCCGCGATCAGATCCTGAGCATTCGGGCTGGGATTAAGCGTTGATTCCATCTGGATACCGCCGATGCCCAAACTCTGGATCCTTTCCACGGAAGCCGAGATCGAAGACGAATATCACGAAGGCGGGACCGCCGTGGTTATCGACGACCTGACCACTCCAGGCGGGAGCAAGTTCGAAGCCAACCAGACATTGACCGCCGCAGTTCTGACCGTGAAGGTTGTGGTTGTGCTGGTGGACCGCCAATCCGGCGCGAAGGAGTCGCTGCAGCCGGCTGCTTGACATATCTAAATCGCACTTGTACAATCTGCTTGCTGATCCGGCAGGCATCCTGCTGGTTTTCTTTTACGGAAATAATTCGAATGGTACAGCTGTAATGCCCCTACGCAACCGAATTCCGAGGCTACAACAGATCGCCCCGGTCTTCGCTGTGGTGTGCATGCTGATTTACGGGTGGACAACCTACCGTTTCATTCAAAAACTTCCAAGCTGGCTCTTGTATCTGAATGTTCAGGAAATCCTCTCCAATTATTCCCACACGTTGGTTTTTAATTTCCTGGAAGCCCTGTTGATCACCTGCCTGGTCATCCTATTGAATTTTCTTCTGCCCGCCAAACTCTTCATGGATATGTTCGTGGCCCGCGCATCCCTGCTGGCCGCTTTCGGCCTGGGATATTTGATCTTCCTTGCACTTGCTGTCGGTCAAAGCAAGTTGTCGCAATTCCCGCAGGAATTGTTCAGGTGGGCGCCGCTGGTATTCGCGGTCATCCTGCTGCTTGCGATATACCTGCCGCACAATCTCCGGATCAGGAAGTCGGTTGAGTTTTTTGCGGATCGGGCCGTCATCTTTCTATACGTTTTATTGCCTCTTACAGCGCTGGGGGGACTGATGTTCCTGGCGGGTAATCTGTTCTAAAGCCACCCATGCCACAACAAAACAGCCGCCGAGATTTTCTGAAACTGGTTGCCGCGAGTGCGGCGGGAATTTCGCTTTCCGGGTTGCTGCGAGAGGAGTTCTCCGGGAATTGGATCGGCGAGACGGGGCGGCCGAACGTGATCTTCCTGGTTTTCGATACGATGAGCGCCAGTCACCTGTCCTTATATGGCTATCCTCGCGCGACCACGCCGAATCTGGAACGCTTCGCCCAACGAGCCAATACTTATCATGCCCATTATTCGACCGCGAATTTTACGACGCCCGGAACATCCTCCTTACTGACAGGCCTGTACCCGTGGACTCACCGGGCTTTGCAGTTTTCCGGCCTGGTTGCCAGGGACCAGACCGGGCGGAACATCTTCGCTTCAATGGGGCCGGACTACCACCGGTTTGCGTTCTCCCAGAATGTGATGGCCACGAACCTCTTAAACCAGTTCAGGGACGGGATCGACCGTTTGCTGGCGTCCAGTTCCTTCAGCGAGCTATCCTTGGTCGCCAGCGAATTCTTCGCGAAGGATGCCAATACCGCGCACCAGGTGCAGGATAATTTCCTGTTCGACTTTGTGGACCCGCCCGGCTCCCTGGTCTTCGGGCTGGCTCAGCGGCTATATTTTGAAGAGCGGAAAAAATTCGACCGGGATTTCCCACGCGGCATTCCACAACCGCGTAACTATCCGATCGTTTATAAACTGGAGCATCTGTTCAACGGCCTGATGGATACGTTGGACGGACTGCCCAAGCCGCATTTTTCCTACATCCACATCTTTTCACCTCACGCTCCCTACCGCGCACACCGGGATTTCATCGGCATGTTCGATGATGGCCGGACCCACATCCGCAAACCAGCCCACGTTTTTACCGAAGGTGAGTCTTACGAAACGATCGAACAGAACCGCATCTGGTATGAGGAATACATTGCCAATGTTGATTTCGAGTTCGGCCGGTTCCTCGACCATCTAGAAATAACAGGCCGGCTGGACGACACGTACCTGGTGGTGACATCCGATCACGGAGAATTGCTGGAACGAGGCGTAAAAGGACATTTGACGCCGCTCTTGTACGAACCGTTGGTGCGCGTACCGCTTCTGATCTCATCGCCAGGGCAGACCCGGGGAATCCGAATCCATTCCCCCACCAGCAGTGTCGACCTTTTACCCACCTTGCTCTCCGTCACCGGCCGCCCGGTGCCGGATTGGACGGAAGGACGGCTGCTGCCCGGGATGGGCGGGATGGAAGATCCTGAAAGGGAAATTTGCATGCTGGAGGCCAAGTCCAGTTCGGCGTTCGGCAAACTGACCCGGGCCACTTTTGCAATGCGCAGGGGAAAATACAAGATCATTCTATACCGCGGCTATGAGGTTTTTGACGGTGATAGATTTGAGGTCTATGATCTGGAAAATGATCCCGAAGAGCTGAACGAACTATCCGGAACGCAGCCTGCGCTTGCCGACGAACTGGGAATTGAGTTGATCAGAAAGTTTGATGAAATCGATCAAAAGTAAGGGATACCGTCTTTCCAAAAAACCATCAGCCACCAACAAACTCATCCTGCCAGGCGCGGCGATATTGCCTCGACGGCCGAGGCGTATGCCGAATCTGCTTTTGAGAATCTGGGCATGGACTGCATTACGTTGAATCCTTATCTCGATAAAGATTCGATCGAGCCATTTATCGCGGAATCCGAAAAAGGCGCCTTCCTGTTGTGCAAGACGTCCAATCCCGGCGCGGGAGATCTGCAGGATTTGAATCTCGTAGGGGCGGGCCCACGTGTCCGCCCGGATGTGGGCAGTCACACGGGACTGCCCCTACATACCCCAAGGCCGGTCTGCGAAAAGATGGGCTGGGCATGCTGATCAACATCTCGCGCGGCATTGCGCGGGCCTCTGAAGGCCCTGCCAGGGCTGCGGCGGAGCTCCGCGATCAGATCCTGAGCATTCGGGCTGGGATTAAGCGTTGATTCCATCTGGATACAGCCGATGCCCAAACTCTTGATCCTTTCCACGGAGGCCGATGAATTTCGGCAGTTGATCGAAGCCGCGAGCCTGCCGGAGCTTGAAATATTCACCGCCGCCGATCCCAACGAAGCGCTTGCGCCCGGGAAGGATTGTGAGATCCTGTACGGCGAAGCATGGCTGATGCGGGACGTCATCCCACAGTTGCCAAAAGTAAAGTGGGTACAGAGCATGTCGGCGGGAGTCGAGCGGCTGCTGGCCCCGGAACTGCGCGGGGAATACACATTATCCAACTCACGCGGCGTGTTCGGCGAATTGATGCATGAATATGTGATCGGGTATTTGCTGGCGCATGAACGCAAAATATTTGAGCGGTATCAATCCCAACAAGCCCGCCGCTGGGACCGCAGCGAAGTAGGCCGTTTGCGCGGCAAGACGATCGGGATCCTGGGGGTCGGCTCGATCGGTTGCGAGATCGCCCGCACGGCAAAACATTTTGGCATGACGGTACGCGGCTATACGCGTTCAAGCGAATCGTGCCCGGATGTGGATATGTACTATCATGGCGAAGCCCTGCTCGAGTTCGCGCGTGGCTGCGACTATCTGCTGAGCGTGCTGCCGAACACGGCGGAGACGCGCCACATCGTCGACGCCGCATTTCTGGATGCCCTGCCGCAGCATGCATTGTTTATGAATATAGGCCGCGGCAGCGCGCTCGATGAAGCGGCTTTGATCCAGGCTCTGGAAACCAAAAAGATCGCAGCAGCCGTGTTGGATGTGTTTGAGAAGGAACCGCTCCCTGCAGACCATTCGTTTTGGAACACGCCGAATCTGTTAATGACCTTCCATACCTCCGCCATGAGCTCCCCGGCGGACCTGGCGCCGGTCTTTATCGAAAATTACAAACGCTATGTGCGCGGCGAAAAATTGAATTACATCGTTGATTTTGAACGCGGATATTAACTATTTACCACAAAGGCACGAAGTCTCAAAGACACTAAGAGAAATTAACATTGAAACTCAGAACTATTAGCAAAACGTGTCACGAAGTGAGGGAGCGTTCTTTGCGACCGAAGGATCTCTCTTGGTCCGAGAGGAGATCCTTCGGTCGCCCGCCC
>CAYUUJ010000267.1:0-4250 GCA_964447845.1 uncultured Anaerolineaceae bacterium | reverse complement strand
TTAAAGGAGGGTTCTTCATACATGGGAATTCCGCTGAGCGTGATGCGGCCTTGTGTGGGCGAAGCCGCGGCCCACTCGCTTTGCTCGGAATTCTTCGCGAACGCACGCTCGAGGCGCAACTCTGTAAGGGCCAGCCCCAGTGCGCCCGCACCGGCCAGTTTAAGGAAATCACGGCGGGATAGATCGTGGATCCGGGTCATGCTGACCCAGTTTTACCATGAACGACGGAAATGCAGGCAATAGGCTAATCAGGCTATTAAGAGGATCTTAAACCTGGAGAAAAACCAAACGCGAAAGACGCGAAAAGAGCGAATGGCGCGTAAGGATTAATCTATTAAAGATTTAACACAGAGACGCAGAGAAAAAGCTTTACGCGAATTACGCGAACGGGGCGAATAGCGCGAAAAAAGATTCAATAGTTTCGCGGAATTCGTCTAATTCGCGCTTTTCGCGTTAAGGGTCTCGTTTCTCGTTAATCTTGAATCAAAACTTGCGTGCCTTTGGATTCGTATTCGAAGACCTTCCCTTTTGGCACGACCGGCGTCGTCCAACGATACAGCCATTTTGCATCCTGAGGCGTGAGGTTGATACAGCCGTGACTGCGCGGCCGGCCGAAGTCGTTATGCCAGTACGTTCCATGCAGAGAAATTCCGCCATCGGTGATGTACATCACCCACGGCACGCCGGGCAGGTCGAAACCGCTGGCAGTGATATCGCCTGCGGCCATGTGCCGGGTGGGGCGTTTGTAATACGTCATGAACAGTCCGCGCGGCGTGGTGTAGGTGCCCATGCGCAAAACACCGCCGGTGGCAACGCGCGCGCTGAAGACCGGGCTGTCGGATTCGTAGGCCAGCAATAATTGCTCTTTCAAACGGACTTCGATGCGTTTTTTGTGAGCGGGGACTTCCGGTGATAACGGGACCAGCTCCTCGTCCGGCAGGATGCGCAGATGTTCGGCTGGCACGTAGTAGAGCACATCCCATTTGTCGTCCAGCACCTGATACCAGACCTTGCCGTCCTCTGATCCCGTCACCGCGCTCATCACCCAGTGAACGGTTTCATAATACATTCGATAGCCCGCCTGGGCGGTCTTGCGCGGTTCTTTCAGTGCGTCTGTGTATGGGACGGTGACTTCAGCCAACTGGCCCGTGGCCGGAATATTCAGCACGGGTTGATTGAGCAGGGTGCGGACCGGTTGAAGACTGGCCGAGTACGCAAATCCTTCCGCGCCGACCTCATACCAAACCCGATTATGAGAGTACTGATCGTCTTCGCTGATGGTGACATTCGTGAGGGGTAGAAGAAGATCACGCCAGTACATTTTGACGCGCTTCCCGCTGAACGAGGGCTGGTCATACACCCACAATATGACCGACGTGACGCGCCCTTGTTGATCGGCAGGGAAGTCTTCCAGGAATGGCTTGAACTGGAGAGGGGGCGATGCCCGACGACCAAAGGGAGTGTCGAGGGGTAGAAAGAGTCCGAGAAAGCCGCAGCCGCTCAATTTTAGAAAGTCACGGCGGGAGAACGTACCCAGGTTTTTCATTGGTCTAAAACTTGCCGCTGAGATTCTTTTGTACACGGATTTCGCGGACAACACGGAAAAGTGCATTTTTTTAAAGAGTTTTTTCCGTGAGCTCCGTGTAAGCCGTGTACAACAATGGTTTTAAGAATAACCCCTTAGCGCTCTTCGTGTGCTCCGCGGTTCAATTCCTAATAATGCACATTGACAACTGTCCCGACCACGGAAAAGTTGTAGATCCACTCCGCGTCCGGTATGGTCAGATTGACACAGCCGTGGCTCATCGGTGTGCCGAAGTTGTTATGCCAGTAGGTCCCATGCAGGCCGTAGCCTTTATGGAAGTACATGACGAACGGTACATTGGTCAGATAATACCCGGGCCCGGCCATGGTGGTGCTGCGCAGTTTGATCCAGACTTTATATTTGCCCGTGACAGTGGGAGTTTGCCAGGTGCCGGTGGAGACCACGAACGAATTCACCACCGTGTCCCCTTCGTAGGCGTACACGCGTTGTTGAGAAAGATCCACATCGATCCAGCGATCGCCATAGCCGCCGCTGGGTACTGCCGCAGGCTGGAAGGCCATGGCTGTCGGAGCGATATATTCCGAGGTGGGTGTGTCGGCCACGATCTCTGCATACATCGTCCCGGGTGTCGGTGAGGGTCCGGGGTCAACCGGTGCTGGATCATCTTCGACTTGAGGTAGGTCGGGTAAATCGATCACAGGTGGATCGAACGCAGGTGGATCGAACGCGGGTGGGTCGATCGCGGGTATGCCGAGCGAGTCGGTTGGCCCTGAGTCGTTTTGGACATTCTTTTCAATGATCGAAGGCGCCGCGGCGACTGGAGGGATGGGGGCGTCGGCCGGGAATGTGGGAAGAGTCACGGTCGATGTCACTGTAACCGTTACCGCCGCGGGTTCTTCTTGTTGAAGGAGGGAGACGGGCATGAGCGTGTAGGTCGGTTTGGCGATCTCGGCGCGAGCCCAGGATTGTGGATGCGCGGGTGACCCGGCTTGCTGGTCCCCACCCAAACCCAGCATCGAAGCCAACGCAGGCGAGCCGCGCATGGCGCCGGCTGCACAGGCTACCAGCAGACATCCCAAGACGAACACCAGCGCCGGCCACATCGGACTTCGCCTGCGGCTTGCGCGCCGCGCGGGACCCTGAGGCTGACTCACGTTTAGTGAGCTTTTGCGCGCCTCTGGCGTTTCTCGTTGAACCCATACGGGCTGCTCAGTGACCGACGGCGCCACAAAACGTTCTTTCGCCCACTGCATCCCTTTGCGGGCGCGCGAGCTGTCCGGGTTGATATCCAACGCTTTTTGCAGATATGAGAGACTATCACTCGGAGTGGAGACCGCGGCCAGCAGCAGCCACGGGTCTTCGGTGGTAGGCGCGAGCTGGGCAGCCTGCTCGGCCCAAACGCGCGCTTCCGTATGATCGCCGATGCGCATGGCTTCGCGCGCTTTTGCAACTGCTTTGCGGGATTCGATGAATTGATCATCCATGGAAAGATTCCTTAAACAAAAGCGTTACCATTGAATTTCCACGGGCGTACCGATCTCAGCCCAATCGTACAACAATTGTGACTCATAACTACCTAACACCACGCAGCCGTATGAGATAGGCCGGCCTAGAAAACCGGACCAGAGAGTGACCCCGTTGGACAGGATCGGCAGGGCGTGGATACCGTTCTCCAGACCGCCGGCCCAGTAGATCCCGAGCCAGTTCGGCATCCAGAGATCCCAGGTGGAGCCGTATGCACTGGGGATCTTATCCAACACCGAAAAATTTCCGACCGCGGTGGCATTGTTCATGCCGGTCGAAGCTACGAAGCTATAGATCAGCTCTTCATTCCCGTATGCGTACAAATGCTGATCTGAGATATCCACCAGGATGTATTGGCTCCCACCGTAGGAAGCGGGAAAGAATTGTTCATAGGAAGAGGCTGCCTCGTCGTTCGAAGGAAGCACAAATTCGGAGGTGGGTGTATCTTCCACGATCTGGGCCAGGATCGCGCTTTCATTTGAGTCTTGCGCCGCGCTGAGCACGGACGAATCCTCCAGGTTGGCCGTGGCTGTGGGAGCCGGAGGTTGAGTGGAGGTGGCTGTGTAGGTCGATTTCGCGATCAGCACCTGTGCGAAAGATCGCATACGCGTCGGTGTGGACAATCCATTCAGGCTCACGATCGAAGTCAATGCTGGGTTGGTCAGGGCCGAACCGGCCGCCAGCAGGATCACAGCCGCGCATCCCAGACCCAACAGAGACAAAGGAACGATCACATTGCGCCGCGTGCGACGTCTGCTTCGTGCAGGCGCTTCCGTTTTCGGTCCGGGGTTGGCGGATTTGAAAAGGGGGTTGTTCATGGCGCAAAAGTTGGGGCCGGGGTCGGCTCCACATTCTCGTTATTAATGAAGCATAGGATGCCCTGCACCACGCCATCCGCCACGCGGTCGGTTTGGTTGGTGAGGATCTGCCGGTCGAGATTCAGGAAACCGGTTTCAATAATGGCCGTGATGGTGTTCGGGTCGATTTCCGAGAACGCATGGTACTCGCGCATATCGGCTGTGATGCTGCCGGCATGATAGGTGAGGTCCGTGGTGCGTTGATAGCGGTCCACCAGGCAGGCGGTGAGACGCGTAGCGCGGTTCACGTCGCGCGTATCCATCGAAGACGCCACCTTGAAGCCGGTGGCCTGGTCGTTGACGAATTCACAGGAATCGTTATG
>CAYUUJ010000266.1:0-4278 GCA_964447845.1 uncultured Anaerolineaceae bacterium | reverse complement strand
CGCTTTTCGAAGCGCGTATGAATTTCCATTATTGCCCGTCTGGATGCCTGCGGTGTTGAAACGCGGCTTGTTCAATTTTCTGGACGCCTTGGTGCTGGATAAATTATTTGCACCCAAGATCAATCGCTTCAGACAAAGCCTCGGATTGCCACCCGTAAAGAAAATATTCGACCGCTGGACGCATTCCCCACAACTAAGCCTATGCTTGTTTCCCGATTGGTTTGCCCAGCCCCAACCGGATTGGCCTCCGCAAACCCAGCTCACCAGTTTCGTTTATTATGACAAACAAGGCGAGCATGACGATATTCCCAATACTCTGAATGAATTCATAAACGCAGGCAGCGCCCCGATCATATTTACTCCCGGCACCGCAATGAAACATGCAAATCAATTCTTTCTGGATTGCATAGAGGCCTGTCAATTGCTTGGGCGGCGCGGCATCCTGCTTACGCAACATCCCGAACAATTGCCGGACGAACTTCCACAAGGGATTCAGCATTTTGCTTATATACCTTTCAGCAAGGTACTTCCGCGCGCGGCTGCCATCGTCCATCATGGAGGCATTGGCACAACCGCGCAGGCGATCGCGGCTGGCATCCCTCAAGTGATACGACCCATGGCGCATGACCAGCCCGATACTGCGGCGCGTGTGGAGAAACTAGGTACAGGCGCATCCTTGAGCCCTAAAAAATTTAACGCCACGTCGCTCGCCGAAAAATTAGTAACCCTGACCACTTCACAGGTTGTTTTGGATCGCTGTAAAATCTATTCTGAAAAAATACACCCAGATCAGTCGATGAGTGACACATGCGCGATCATTGAAAAATTTTCTAACGCTCGATTGCCAAAAAACAATTAGGATTCAAAATTCTAATCACCTGCTTATTTTTGGTGAATATTATGACTGTGCCAGAAATCTTAAACCCGATGTTGGCCGCCGGCGTAATTGATTTTAGTAGTATATTTGAAGTGAGCAATAGTTTAAGGTTGCGAGCGCTAAATGTTTAGTATCCGGAAAAATTGAGGTCCTATGTCTAGAGAAAGACCACCATCCGTAAATCCCGTCGTTATGGTAACGCTTGGAATCCTCAGCGGCGCGGCCGCTTTCGCACTGATCCTGTTTCTGTTGAACCTACAAGCTACCGGCCTTGGTTCCGACTCAAGTACTGGGGGCAAAATCACCCTTGCTTTCATTACGGGACTTACCACTGGCGGATTAAGTTGCCTTGCAATGCAGGGTGGTTTGCTGGCCAGTTCGCTGGCACGCCAGGTCGAACAAGATTACGTGGAACTTGCTGCGCAAAACAATAAAAAATTTCAAAGAACATCACAGCGCTCAAATACTGCATTGCCTATCCTGCTCTTCCTGATAGCGAAGCTAATGGCCTATACCTTGCTCGGCGCACTCCTCGGCTGGCTTGGGTCGTACCTCACATTAAGCCCCGCAATCCGGGCATTTCTGATGATCGCCATCGGCATCTTCATGGTAGGTAATGCCCTGCGGATGTTCAAATTACATCCCATCTTTCGCTATTTCTCCATTGAGCCGCCTAAATTAATTACTCGCTACATCCGTCGTACTGCCAAAGGCACGGATACCTTCACGCCCATCTTCCTGGGCGCGTTGACCGTTTTTATCCCCTGCGGCGTGACTCAAGCCATGATGGCTACCGCGCTAGGCACTGGGAGCGCGATACTCGGCGCGGCGCTTATGTTTGCCTTCACACTTGGTACGAGCCCGGTATTCTTCATGATCGCGTACTTTACTACCGAACTTGGCGCGCGCCTTGAAAAATACTTTATGCGCTTCGTAGCGGTCGTCCTCTTGATCTTGGGTTTTGTGACTCTGGATGGCGCTCTCAACGTATTCGGCTCTCCACTCTCATTCTCCAATCTGACCCGCGGATTCCTGCCTGTCAATAGCGGATCAGCGCCGGCGGTGGTATCGCAGGAGGCTTTCAGCCCTGAAGGAGAAATCATCCTGAGCGTGGAAAATAGCGGCTATTTTCCCCAAATCATATCGGCCTCCGCCAACAAAAACCTGGTCTTGAATCTTGTTACATATCAAACTGTTGCCTGCACCCGAGCCTTTTTAATTCCCGAATTGGACGTTTACGAAGTACTTCCTCATACAGGGACTGTACAAGTGAGTATTCCTTCACAGCCTGCAGGCACAAAATTATTCTTCACTTGTTCGATGGGCATGTATGGTGGTCAGATTGTATTTGAATAATCAGGTAGCCCGAAAACTTATTATTTAATCCGAGAACTGAGAATTTAATGGTAAAGAAAACCTATTCTGTCCCCGACATGCACTGTACGAATTGCGCCATGCGCCTCGAAAGCATTGAGGATGACCTGCCAGGCATTAAACAAATCTCAGCCAGCTATCACAAATTGCAAATGATCATCGAATATGATGAGAGCCAGGTCAGTGAAACTGAAATCATTGCAGCTGTCAAAAATAAAGGATACGAGGTGTTGCCTGCGTAGGTACTTTATTTGAGTGAGAAAAATTTAGGGCGAACCCTGTATGGGTCGCCTTTTTTGTTTGGTGTATACTCAAATAATGGAAAACGATCAACAACGTTACTTTACTCTGCAAGAAGCCAATCAAACTTTGGAAACCATCCGCCCGTTGATGGATCAGATCCAGTCTATTCGCCAAACCATCCTGGAGCGCCAACCCGAGATCTGGCCGGCCATCGAACGCTCGGCCGGTAACGGGGGTAATCCCACGCTCAGCAAACTGGTGTGGGATTTTGAGCGGCTCGACGACCTCTTGCATCGTATCCAGGCGCTGGGTGTGCTGGTCAAGGATCTCAGCACGGGTCTGTTGGATTTCCCAGCCATGCGGGACGGGCAGGAAGTTTATCTATGTTGGAAATACGGGGAAGACGATATCCAATACTGGCACGAGATCGAAGCCGGGTATGACGGCCGGCAGAAAATCGACTGGGCTTGATGTAGTCTGATCTCTACTTACCGGGATTCTTAACGCAAAGACACTAAGGCGCTAAGTTTCTTAATTTTTTCTCTGCGACTCTGCGTCTTTGCGTTAAATCTTCGGTTGGATTTCTTTACCCCCTTAAAGGAGTTTCATGAATAAAGGCATCCTATACGGGCTTGGCGCGTACGCGTTATGGGGTTTTTTCCCGATCTACTGGAAATTATTGCAGCATGTCCCGACAGTCCAACTGCTCGGCCATCGCATCGGATGGTCGTTCCTGCTCTTGATGGCGGTCATCTGGATCGGGAAACAGGGTGCCGCCCTCCGATCCACGTTGAGCATGCGCATATTGGGTCTGTACTCGATCGCCGCGCTCTTGATCGGCGTCAACTGGCTGACGTATGTATGGGCGGTCAACGAGGGTTTTATCATCGAAACCAGTCTCGGATACTTTATCAACCCTCTGGTCAGTGTGCTCCTGGGTGTCGTCATTCTGCGTGAACAGTTGCGCCCGATGCAGTGGCTTCCGATCAGCCTGGCCGCGATCGGTGTGATCTATTTGACGGTCACTTATGGATCGCTACCCTGGATCGCGCTCACGCTGGCATTCACCTTTGGCTTCTATGGTTTCGTCAAGAAGATCGCGCCGCTCTCGTCCCTTTTTGGGTTGACGCTTGAAACAGGTATCTTATTTTTGCCGGCGGTTTTCTATCTCCTATTTTCGGAGTTGAATGGCAGCGGGGTGTTCCTGCATGCGGGTGCGATTTCCGACGGGTTGATCATCGGCGCCGGTGTGGTCACCACCATCCCATTACTGCTCTTCGCCTCGGCCGCACACCGCATCCCGCTGACTGTGATCGGCTTGCTGCAATATATCGCGCCGTCCATCCAGTTTTTACTGGGCGTCTTTCTATACAAAGAACCGTTCGACCAGGCGCACCTGGTCGGTTTCAGCATCGTCTGGCTGGCGCTGATCATTTTTTGGGTTGAGAACTATCTTGCGCACCGCGTGCCTGTGGTTCCCCTGCCCGAAATGGGCGAGGGCAGATGAAGATCCTGTTCATCGGAGGCACGGGTCTGCTCAGCTCGGCTTGTGCCGACCTGGTTATGGAACGCGGACACGAGCTTTTTCTGTTAAACCGTTCCGTTTCTGCGAAGAATCCCGCACCCGACGGCGCGGTCGTTTTGCAGGGTGACATTCACGGTGATGAGGCGCAGCTCTCCGCCCTGGTAGAGGGGCAGCGTTTCGACGCGGTGGTCGATTTCATCGCTTATACGGTCGAGGACATTGAACGCGACCTGCGTCTGTTCAATGACAAGGCCGGCCA
>CAYUUJ010000265.1:0-4287 GCA_964447845.1 uncultured Anaerolineaceae bacterium | reverse complement strand
CGGGATGAGGCCGCCGCCGAGCGCCTGGAGATCCTGAGCGAGACCTCCGGCGTGACGCGTTGTCATACGATCTTTAATTGCACCAATGCCTGCCCGCGCGACATCCAGATCACGAAAGCCATCGGCGAGGTGAAGATGGCGATGGTGACGGGGAAATTGGAATAAAGGCAGAAGGCAAAATGCAGAGGGCAGAATGCGGAAGGCAGAACGCAGATACAGAAGGCAGAAAGCAGAAAGCAGCGGGGCGCGTGATGAACGCGGCTTGGTTGTTTAAGTCGTATAATTTTCCTCTCCCAATGGCCCGCGAGATAAGGAGTTAAAATGACCGCTGCTAAAGTGAAGGGTAATGGCACGAAGGAGAGTCCCTGGCTTTTGAAGACGCCTCCCGGGACCTCGGATTACAGCATGTATCGTGACGAAGCTGCGGACCCGCCAGCCCTGGTCTGCATGGTGGGCAAGACCCAGCTTCGTTATCATCTGCGCTGCATTGAAGACCTGCATGCCATGCTTAAGAAACATGGGGATTGGATGCCTTTAGGCAGTGCGGACGAGCAGAAACCGGCAGCCGAGGGCACGGTGGAGGCCTGGGGACGCTCGCCGAAGAATCCCGTCAAGGGTTGGTACGGCTTGAAGAAAGGTCTGCGCGGCCGCTTCGGGATGTATCTGCCGCCGTTGATGGAAGCCTTGGGGCTGGTTGAATTGGAACACAACCCGAAAAACAATCGGATGCGGGCGATCTAACAAAATACAAAAGCTGATCCGGTCGGGGTGATGAGGACTGGGCGGTTGAAGAAAATCGGGAGGGAAGAATTGCACGCGGATCACACGGCTTGAACAGATAAGCGCGGATCAATCAAAAGCTTACAGCATGCGGATGACGCGAATGGGGAGGATATGCGCGGATAAAAAATAAATTGCACGCAGATAACGCGGATCGAACGGATAATCACGGATTAATTATGAACTATTAAGATAATTGCCGATTTAGTGCACAGGTTCTTTTACCAGGGAGGAAATATGCTGCATGAAGAAATCACATCGCAAGTCATCGCGGCCTTCTACTCGGTATATAACGTACTTGGTTATGGCTTTCTTGAAGGGTCTACGAAAATGCCCTGCTTTTGGAACTTCAGAAGCGCGATATCAGGGTTGTACGGCAGATTCCCATCCAAGTCCATTATGAAGGTATGGTGGTTGGGGAGTATTTTGCCGACTTGTTGATCGAAGGCAAAGTAGTTATCGAGCTGAAAGCAGTTGAACAAATCGTCAAAGCTCATGAAAATCAACTGGTCAATTATTTGAAAGCCACAGATCTCGAAGTTGGATTGATCCTGAACTTCGGCCCGGAGCCGAGATTCAAACGCAAGGTTTTCACCAACACCCGCAAGCCCGCTTCAAAAATACCTTTCCTATAAATGAAAACCAATTGAAAAATCCGCGTTAATCCCTCCCATCCGCGTTATCCGCGTGCTATTGAAACTTCGTCATCACCTCGTTCACGAACAATGCATACGACTCCGGATCATTCCCCGCAAAATCAATACACAAATGATCCGCGCCGACGCGCGCATACTCACTTACTACATCCATTAACTGCGAGGGTGTGCCAACCAGCGCCATCCAGGGCTCGACACCTTTTGGCAGCAGCCGCGCGATCTTCGTCTTTAACGCTGCCTGCGTAGGCGCACACAAGACCAGGTCATAGGTCGTTTTCTCGATCGTTGATTCGTCCCGCCCCACTTCTGCGCAATGACGTTTGAGGGTTTCCCTCTGCTTCACGAATTCATCCGGTGGTCCCCACAAATTGCAGGCGTCACCCAATTCGGCAATTAAACGCAATGTGATCTTTGGACCCACCCCGCCGATCAGGATCGGGGGATGAGGTTTTTGCAGAGGTTTGGGCTCGAGGATGGCATTCTCCACATGAAAATATTTGCCGTGAAAAGTAAAAGGCGTGTGCTCCCACAGGCCCAATATTAACTGCAGCGCCTCTTTCATTTGATCAAGGCGCACCGAAGCCTTTTCGATGAACTCAAAACCATACGCTTCATATTCGGGCTTGAAGCCGCCCGCGCCAAAACCGAAGTTCATGCGCCCGCCGCTGATATGGTCGAGGCTGGCTGCCATGCGCGCCAGGAGGGCCGGGTTTCGGTATGCGACCGGGCTGACCATGGCGCCGATGCGAATGCGGTTCGTGACCGCGGCCAGGGCCGGCAGGGCCGTCCAGGCATCCAGAAATGGTTCTTCGACAGAGCCATGCGCAGGCAGCTGGTAGAAGTGATCCATCACCCAGAACGAGTCGAACCCGTCCCGTTCGGCGCGCTGGATGTGGGCTTGTGTGTCCGCCCAGATATCCCCCGTTCCGCCGGGATAGACAAATGAAGTATTACGGAGGCCGAATTTCATGGGAGCTGATTTACAATATATTGTATGCAGGTTCTGGAATTGTATGTGGAATTGGGATCAAGGATTGGAAAGCAGGTAAACCGCGTCGATAAGACGTGGTTTTTGATTCGGGAGGCTTTGAAATGGCAAAACACTTTGAGATTCTGATCCAGCGCGCTGCGCTGCGCGATCGGCCGGGACAATTATATGAAATAGGCATCGCCGGCGGCCGGATCACTGCCCTGGCCGAACAAGTCCAGGGTGATGCCGATCTGACGATCGACGTGCAGGGCAATTTGGTGAGCGAGTCGTTCGTCAACCCGCATCTGCATCTGTGCAAAGTCTACACCCGGCAGATGATGGACGATGAAGCGCTTACGGGCTATCACGCCGAGGGCATGGGCAAGGCCATGACCACCATCGAGTTGGCCGCCAGGGTGAAGGAAAAATATGATGAAAGCTGGATCATCAAGAACGTGCGGCGCGCGCTGGCACAGGCCGCCTTGCACGGCAACACACACATCCGTGCCTTTGCGGATGTAGATTCAAAAGCGCGGCTCGAGGGAATGAAGGCATTAATTAAGGCGCGTGAGGAATTCAAGGGAATCGTTGAAGTGCAAGTGTGTGCCTTCGCGCAAGATGGGTTGGCGCGCGAACCCGGCGCGGGTGAGTTGATGCATCAGGCCATGGAAATGGGCGCGGACGTGGTCGGCGGCATTCCATGGATCGAGTACACCGAGGTCGATATTCAGGGTCACGTACGCGAGATCTTCGATCTGGCGCAGGAGTTCAACAAGGACGTTTCCATGTTAGTGGACGACGCCGGCGATGCGGGTCTACGCTCATTGGAAACGATGGCAGTCGAGGCCATTCGGCGCGGCTGGCAGGGACGCGCCCTCGCTCATCACGCCCGGGCCATGCAGTTGTATCCTCAACCTTACTTTCAGAAAATAGCAGCCTTGCTGAAGCAGGCGCAGATGGCGGTGGTTAGCGACCCGCACACAGGACCGTTGCACGCGCGGGTGAAAGAGCTGCTGGCAGAAGGCGTGACCGTTTGCCTGGGGCAGGACGACGTCTCGGATGGATATTATCCGTTCGGGCGCAACAACATGCTGGAGGTGGCCTTCCTGGCCGCGCATCTCTTGTGGATGACAACGGGTCGCGAGTTGGAAACGCTCTACAACATGATCACTGTGCATGCGGCGCGTGCGATGAACATCAAGGATCATCAGCTGAAAGTCGGCGCACCCGCGAATCTCGTGGTGTTGACGGCGCCCAACGTGCTGGAAGCCCTGCGCGAACATGCCGCGCCTATGGCAGTCATCAGTGGTGGCGTGCTGGTTGATCGCGCCACGATGGAAGCCATTGCCCGCACGGGCGAACCGTAGGAAACTATCGCCGCCTGACCTGCCTGCAAGTGTATAATCCAGTCAGTCGCTCAAGCGCTGGAGGAAATTCATATGCCATTCCAACTCGTCAATTATTCCCAGCAGGACCCGCAATGGAAGAACGACAAGCTCGGCTTCGGCGATCCGAATGAGACCATCGGCGCGGTGGGCTGCGCCATGGCTTGCGTCGCGATGGTTTCCAGCGGGCACGGCTTTCCTGAAACTCCCAAAAGCCTCAATCAAAAACTAAAAAGCAAAAGCGGTTATGTGGGCGCGGCCATCGTATGGGGCGCGCTCAGCAGCATCCACCCGCAAATCAAGACCAAGCCGCTGATCCTGTGCGCCGACACCGAGGCGCCCATGGGTCAGATCGACGCGGCCGTCTCGGCCGGTCAGCCCGTGATCGTGCAGGTGGATAACGGTCCCGGGCCGGGTTTGCAAACACATTGGCTCGTGTTGTATAAAAAACAGGGCAACGATTATCTGATGCTCGACCCCTGGCCGCACCCGACCG
>CAYUUJ010000264.1:0-4308 GCA_964447845.1 uncultured Anaerolineaceae bacterium | reverse complement strand
TATGAACGCCGCCCAGTTTGCAATATTTACACCGGGTTCGGATGCAGGCATCCCCGTCAGCGTGCTGTCAGCGTTGGCCGCGCCGGTCATCGATTGGGAGGGCAATCAGGAAACACTGCGGGAGAAGATCTCCAGTACCGTGACGGCTCTGCTTGGCCTGGTGGGATTCGATGATATTGATCCGCTGAGATCGCGTGAACACATTTTGCTCTCCAATTTATTCGAAGCCTCCTGGAGTGTGGGTAAGGATGTGGAATTGACCGAGTTGATCCTGCAGACCCAGTCTCCACCGTTCGAGAAGTTGGGCGCATTTCCCGTCGACACCTTCTTCCCTTCCAAAGACCGCATGGCGCTGGCCATGCAATTGAATAACATCCTGGCAGCGCCCTCTTTCGAGACCTGGCGCGAGGGTCAGCCTCTGGACATACAGTCTCTGCTCTTCGCTCCGGATGGCCGGCCGCGACACAGTGTTTTCTACCTGGCACATCTCTCGGATCCGGAGCGTATGTTCTTCGTCACATTGCTATTCACGGCCATCGAGACGTGGATGCGCACCCAGGCGGGTACCACTGACCTGCGTGCCTTGCTTTACATGGATGAGATCTTTGGCTATTTGCCTCCCACCGCCAATCCTCCCTCAAAAGAACCGCTGCTCCGCATGCTCAAACAAGCGCGCGCTTTTGGTCTCGGTCTGTTATTGGCCACACAAAATCCAGTAGACGTGGATTACAAAGGCCTTTCGAATGCCGGTACCTGGTTTATCGGTAGACTGCAGACCGATCAGGACAAACAACGATTGCTGGACGGGCTTGAGAGTGCAGGAGGCGGCATCCCGCGCAATACGTTTGATAAATTAATATCCTCCCTCGGCAAGCGGGTCTTTATCATGCACAATGTGCATAAGAAGACGCCTGCCGTATTTCAAACACGCTGGGCGATGAATTTCCTGGCCGGCCCGATGACACGGGCTCAGATTCCCGCGTTGAACGTTTTGGCCGGAGCGAATACCAGTGGACGATTATCAGAGACTCAACTGACAGCTGTCTCTGCCGCCTCTGAAACTGGCTCCGTTATATCTGCCGCATCTGTTTCCAAACCATCAACCGTCAACCATAAACCGGCGGATGGCAGTCAAACCAAGCCGCCCATCCCGGCTGGTCTTGCGGAATATTTCCTGCCTCAGAATTTCAGTCTGCCAGAGGCGTATCAGAGCGCGGAAATGACCATGCCCGCGACGGCGGCCATCGAAGGTGTCATCTATCATCCGGCTTTGCTGGCCGTCGCACAAGTGCGTTTCCTGGATCGTAAATATGGCATCGAATCCGAGATCACGCGCGCCGCGCTGGTGGCGGCGCCCGAACCGCGCGGCAACATGCGCTGGGATGACTTTGCATACAGCGGACCTTCGTTGGATAAAATGCAGAGTGTCCCAGCTGCATCCGCCCGGTTCGGCGCGCTGGATGCTCCGCTCAATGCCCCGAAATTAATGAGCGCACTTCAAAAAGATTTTACGGATTGGGTGTTTCGAACCACTTCCCTCAAAGCACGCGCCAATCAGGCACTCAAGGTATATGCCGGCCCGGATGTAACCCAGGCTGAGTTTATGAAAGCCTGTGCCGATACGGCGCGTGCCGCACGGGATGCCGAGGTCGAAAAGAAAATTGCTCAGATCGATAAGAAGATAAAGGTCCTGGAGAATAAGAAAGCTCGTGAAGAGCGTGAGTTGCGACAGGACCAGGCGGATGTTCAAAATCGGAATCTGGAGGCCGGCGCCAATTTACTTGAGCTGGGAGCGGGTTTTGTAGGCCTGGGTAGAAAAAAGAGCGTTACCACGCAGATCACCAAACACCGCATGGCTCAGAATGCCAAAGAGGACGTCCAGGAATCGCAGGATGCGATCACACAATATGGCCAGGAACTCGCGGACTTGCAGGGACAGCGGCAACAGGTCTTGGAGGATATCAATACCGCCTGGGGCGACGTCGTTAATCAGGTCACGGAAATAACGATCAATCCCAGGAAAACGGATATATATGTCAACCAATTCGGCATCGCATGGTTGCCGTATTATCTGGTGAAGATAGGTGAGGAGAAATTGGAATTGCCTGCATTCAGCGCCGAATGATAATGACCTCACAACAGAAATGCCGAGCGATGCACGATCCGAAGTTGGTCAAGTAATCCCTGAACCTCCCTCAAGCTCAATCGTCATTAATGGGTCACTTATTTCAAATATGTATACTCCATAGTCATGGCTACCCTGACTTATCAACTTCCGAACCGAAACAAAGACCTGTTACCGCAGATCCTGGCCGCAGCCCTGGGCGGGGTGATCCTTTTCCTGGGCGCGATCATTGTGTGGACTTTGGGTTATCAATTGATCTATGCCGGGCGGATTTTTCCCGGTGTCTCGGTGGCGGGCATAGATCTCTCCGGTCTTTCGCCCAATGAAGCAGCCCTCAAACTCAACCAGACTCTTTCCTACCCGATTTCCGGCAAATTAGTATTTCGAAATGGCGATACCACGTGGGTGGCCTCGCCGGTTCAACTGGGCATGGTCTTCGATGCCTCGGCCAGCGCGCATGCCGCCTATGACCTGGGGCGCAGTGGCGGACTTTTTGGTGCGTTGACAGGGCAAATGCGCGCCAGTGGTTCAGGCGCAGATGTACCCCCGGTGATTATCTTCGACCAGCGTGTGGCTTATACCTATATGCAAAGCGTGGCCGCTGAAATGAATCAACCGATGGTCGAAGCCGGGCTTCATCTCGAAGGAACAAATGTAGTTGCCACCCCGGGTCAGGTTGGCCGATCGCTCAATCTTGACGCAACCATGATATATCTAACCGGCCAGTTGCAATCCTTCCGGGATGGCGAAGTGCAGCTGGTGATACAGGAGATCCAACCTACCATCCTGGATGTCAGTGCACAAGCTGAGGCGGCGCGTGCCATGTTGAGCCAACCGTTGACTTTGGTCATACCCGACGCGCAAGCCGGAGATTCCGGACCCTGGATTTACGATATTCCCGTTTTGGCGAATATGTTGACGGTCCAACGCGTCGATAACGGCAGTGGGCCACAGGTTCAGGTGGGGCTGGATCCGCGGGCTTTGCGGGATGTGCTGGCCGGTGTCAAGCCGCTGGTCGATCAATTGCCCGCAAACGCGCGCTTTTATTTTGATGACGCCACCCGTCAGTTGGTGTTGATCGACTCCGCCCGGATCGGCCGGACGCTGGATATGGAGGCCACGATCCTATTTATCAACAACGGGCTGGCGCGCGGCGAACATACCATCCCACTGCAGATCGTTGAGTCCCTGCCGGCGGTGACGGATAACGCCACTGCCGAATCGTTGGGGATCACTGAGGAAGTTATCGCTTATACATCCTATTTTTTTGGATCATCCCAGGCGCGTATCCAAAATATTGAGGCTGCTGCCCAAAGGTTCCATGGTGTATTGATTGCGCCCGGCGAAACTTTTTCAATGGGTTCTGTCATGGGTGATATCAGTCTCGACAATGGCTTTGCCGAAGCACTAATCATTTACGGCGGCCGTACGATCAAAGGCGTGGGCGGCGGTGTTTGCCAGGTGAGTACGACATTGTTCCGGGCTGTGTTATACGCCGGCTATCCCATCGTGGAACGGTACCCGCACGCGTATCGTGTCTCTTATTATGAAAAAACTGGAAGTAATGCGGTTAATCCGGACTTGGCGGGACTGGACGCCACAGTATTTTTTCCTCTGGTTGATTTTAAATTCACGAACGACACATCCAATTGGCTTCTGATGGAGACTTATGTTCCGCCAGGTTCATATAGCATTACATGGAAACTGTATTCCACGAAGGATGGTCGGGAAGTCGAAGTGGATACCACAGGGCCGCAAAACATTATTTCTGCACCATCCCCGCTCTTTGAGGTAAACTCGGACCTCAACAGAAATCAGATTGAGCAGGTGGATTATGCCGCTAAAGGTGCAGACATTACGGCAACCCGTACGGTTTGGAAGGATGGCCAGGTTTACTTTCAGGATATCTTCCAAACCCATTATGAACCCTGGCAGGCGATCTGCCAGTATGGACCTGGAACAGAGGCTCCTGAGAAAATAGCCAAGCGCCAGGGTAAATGCCAATCCCCGGGTTTCTAGGCATGATACAATCCCGCCCGAATTGGAGAACCGATGGTCAGTACTGAACTGCTTGAAATATTGCGTTGCCCGAATTGCGTTCGCGAAAAAGATGGATTGCTGACGCTGCATAAGGATGCCTGGCTGATCTGCCAGGACTGCAGCCGCAAGTATCCGATCGTGGA
>CAYUUJ010000263.1:0-4315 GCA_964447845.1 uncultured Anaerolineaceae bacterium | reverse complement strand
GTGGATATCGATCTGCTCGCCGAGTTCGGCCAGGTTCATGGCCGAGCACTCGATGTGCCAGCCGGGACGGCCTTTGCCCCAGGGTGAATCCCAGGCCGGTTCGTTCGGTTTCGCGGCTTTCCACAAGGCGAAGTCCATCGGGTGTTCCTTGGCCGCGCCGACTTCGATGCGCGCGCCGGCCTGCATGTCCGCCAGTTTGCGGCCGGAGAGCTTTCCATAATCGGGATCTTTGGTGACGCGAAAGTAGACATCGCCGTTGCCGGGCGCATAGGCGTAGCCTTTTTCGATCAGGCCCGAGATCATATCGATGATCTGTTTCATGGTCTGCGTGGCGCGCGGGTTGGAGGTGGCCGGCAGGACGTTGAGGTCGCTGAGGTTTTGTGCGTAGTCCCGCACGTACCGCTCGGCCAGCTTGAGCGGGTCTTCCCCCAACTGGCTGGCGCGGTTGATGATCTTGTCGTCCACGTCGGTGTAGTTCATGACGTGTTTGACCTTGTAATCGCGATACTCGAGATAACGGCGGATGATATCGAAGACCAGCGCCGACATGGCATGCCCGACATGCGCGTCGTTATAGACCGTGACGCCGCACACGTACATTTTGACGAATTTCGGCTCGAGAGTTTGGAATTCTTCCGTCTTGCGGGTAAGGCTGTTGTAGACGCGTAACATGTTCCCTGATTATATGTCATTGCGAGGAGTTGCGCTGAAAGCGCAACGACGTGGCAATCTCAAGCTACTTGTGGGCCTGAGATTGCCACGTCGCCCCGGTCGGGGCCAGTGCCCCGCCCTTAGGCTCCTCGCAATGACATCCTTGAATTATTTTCTCTTCTTCCCATTCCCATTCGTCACATGTTCTTCTTCCACGCGTGCGAAGATCATGCGCCCTGCGGCGGTCTGGAGCACCTTGGTCACTCCGACCTCCTTGTACTCGCCGATATACTCTTTTCCATTTTCAACCACCACCATGGTGCCGTCGTCCATATAGCCCACGCCCTGGCCGTGTTCCTTGCCCTCCTGGATGACGTTGATGCGCAGGATCTCGCCCGGCAACACCACCGACTTGACCGCGTTGGCCAGCTCGTTGATGTTCAGCACGGTCACGCCCTGGATTTCCGCCACCCGGTTCAGATTGTAATCGTTGGTCAGGATCGGGCTTTTCAGTTGTTTGCCGAGCACCACCAGTTTGTCGTCCACCTCGCGCACGCCGTCCACGTTGATGTCGCTGATGCGGACCAGGATGTTGGGCAGTTTTTGCAGTTCGGCCAGCACTTCCATACCGCGCCGGCCGCGTTGACGGCGCATGCCGTCCGGTGAATCGGCGATATATTGCAGTTCATTCAACACGAAGCGCGGGATCAGGAGCGTGCCCGGCAGAAATCCCGTCCGGGCGATGTCGGTTACACGGCCGTCGATAATGACGCTTGTATCGAGTAAGATAGTGCGGTTGAGATTTGTCCAGGAGGAGGACGAGCCGCTCTCCTGGCGTCCGCTGATCGAGCTGAGCAGACCCATAATATCCCCCTGTCGCATCACAAAAAGTGAGATCCCCAGGTAGCTGAAGACGATCACCCCGATGAATGGCAGGACACTGCCGAAGGGATCGGGCAGCAGCGAGAATGGGAAGGCCAGCAGGGCCGCGGTCAACAGACCGACGATCAGGCCGGTCAGTCCCGCGAATAAACTCTCGGCCGCCATTCTTCCGAGCAGAGCTCGCAACGTGCGCGCCGGGCGCGTCGTGAAATAGGGCGTCAGGATCAAACCGGCCAGCGCGCCGACCAGTCCCATCACAGTGGTATTTCGGACAGTTTCAGAGGGATTGAACTGCGAGACCTGCATTCCCCAGTAGCCCCCTGCGATCGCCAGAAGAACCATGCCAATAATGCGTAAAATAAATTCAATACTCATATAAATAACTCCTTCTTTCCATTGTAAAGTACGAATAATTGCAGGTTTCATGATAGCACTTATAAGAAACACCGTCAATTCCCTGTTATTTGTCTCTAATAAACTTGTTATATAATCCGTAGGACAAGCATGGCTATCGACCGTTTTGGACGAAAAAATAACTACCTGCGCATCAGTCTGACCGACCATTGCAACCTGCGCTGCGTTTATTGCATGCCGGAAGACATGACTTTCCGGCCAAACGCGGAATTGATGCAGGACGATGAGATCCTGCTCCTGGCGCGCCTGTTCGCAGACCTCGGGTTTGACAAGATCCGCCTGACCGGCGGAGAGCCGACCGTGCGCGCCCACGTGGTGGACATCGTACGCGGCATCGCCTCGACCCCCGGCATTCACTCCGTTTCGATGACAACCAACGGCGTGCTGTTATCCAAACTGGCCGGTCCGTTGGCGGAGGCCGGCCTGCAACGCGTTAACATCTCGATCGATACACTCGATCCCGAAAAATTCCGCCGCCTGACGCGCTGGGGGAGCCTCGAAGATGTGTGGGCCGGGGTGGAAGCCGCCGAACGGGCCGGCTTGACGCCCATCAAACTGAACGCCGTGGTCGTAAAAGGCTATAACGAAGCGGACGTTGTGGATCTGGCACGCCTGACTTTCGATCATGCCTGGCAGATCCGCTTTATCGAAATGATGCCTTTCGCAGGCGCCACCGATTTGCAAACCGGCCAGGTGGTCACAGCCGGTCAGATCCTGGAACGCATCGAAGGAACCCTCGGCAGGCTGGAACTGATCAACGACGGCAAACTGGACGGCGAAGCCCGGGTCTATCATCTGGCCGGCGCGCAGGGCAACGTGGGATTTATCTCATCCGTCACCGCGCCGTTCTGTTCGGCCTGCAATCGTGCGCGCCTGACCGCAGATGGACGTCTGCGCATGTGTCTGCTGCGCGAGCAGGAGGTGGATCTGTTGACGCCTCTGCGCGCCGGCGCGACGCTCGAGGAGCTGCGCCAGTGGATCCAGAACGGTGTCTGGGAAAAACCCTGGGGTCACGGCCTGGCGGATGGCATCATTCCTTTAAATCGCGTCATGAGTGAGATCGGCGGATAAAAAGCCGGCAAGCCGGCAAATGAGCAATTGAGCAAAACGTCAATCTTTAATCGACATTCGAGTTTCGATACTCGTGTGTGTCACGAAGTGAGGGAGCGTTCTTTGCGACCGAAGGATCTCAATTTGGCGGAGAGGAGATTCTTCGTTCGCCCAGTAGGGCTCTCTCAGAATGACACACAGGAAATGCCCTTCGAATATCGAATATCGATTATCGTCATCCCTATCCACCAATCGTAAAGCGTAAATTGGAAATCGTAAATTATGCTCTCTCCCAACGGTATAAAAACCATTCTATTTGATCTGGACGGCACACTGCGTCACAACCTCCCTACCGGCGGGGAGGTTTTTAGCGGCCAGATGGTCTCGCTTGGGCTACCGGTCACGAAAGATGACCGCCTGCGCAGCCTGCGTTGGGAGCACGAGTACTGGGCCGGCTCAAGCGAGTTGGTCACCGACCTTGAGACCTACGAAGAGAACAGCCCGGATTTCTGGCTGAACTACAGCCGCCGTCAACTGATGTCCTTCGGCGCCGCGGAGCTGCGGGCGCAGGAACTTGCGCCGGTGATTTCAAAATACATGTGGGATTTTTACAAGCCGGACAGCGTGCCCACGCCCGAATCACAAACCGTGCTGGCGGATCTTAAAAACGCCGGGTTCAAGCTGGGCGTCGTATCGAATCGCGAACGTCCGTTTGTGGAAGAGCTGGAAAAGATCGGGTTGAGTCAATTTTTTGAATTCTCGCTGGCCGGCGGAGAGATCCGGATGTACAAGCCCGAGCCCGGTATCTTCGAAACCGCGCTGCAACGCCTTGGCTCGCATGCGCATGAAGCCGTGTATGTGGGCGACAATTATTTTGCGGATGTGGTGGGAGCGCGTCGCGCGGGACTGCGGCCTGTGCTCTTCGACCCGGACGGACTCTACCCTGAGGCCGAATGCTGTATGATCCGCTCGTTCGTGGAATTACCCGCGGCTTTGAAGTCCCTCTAAAAGCGGACTTATTCTGAAAGAATGGGAAAAGGCGATTCAGCGAATCGCTTTTTTTATGTGTCATTCTGAGGGAGCCCTACTGGGCGACCGAAGAATCTCCTCTCGGCCACAAAGAGATCCTTCGGTCGCAAAGAACGCTCCCTCACTTCGTGACACAAACGAATACCTATTCTCGAATATCGAATATCGATTATCGATAAACGTTGTGCTCTTTTGCTGATTTGCCCATTTGCCGGCTTGCTATCCGCCGATCTCGCTCATGACGCGATTTAAAGGAATGATGCCATCCGCCAGGCCGTGACCCCAGGGT
>CAYUUJ010000262.1:0-4330 GCA_964447845.1 uncultured Anaerolineaceae bacterium | reverse complement strand
CGAAGCCGTCAAGTCACGCGATTATCCGTTATTGCAAGGCGGATTCCTGCTTTTCACCGTGACCATTTTGATCCTCAATATCGTCACTGAATTGCTTTATCCACGGATCGACCCACGCCTGCGCATATCTGTTAAATGAGCACGTCAACGCAGACCGTCCAGTCAAGAAAGTATCAGGTATCCGCATCGGGTAAATTGGCACGGCGGGCAAATTGGGTCGGTAGCTCGATCCTGGCTGCCCTGCTGTTGCTCGCCATATTTCCAAATATTTTTGCACCCTACGATCCTGCCGAACGCGTGGCAAGACCGCTTCTAAAACCCAGCGCAGAATATCTTCTCGGAACGAATGATGTGGGCCAGGACCTGTTTAGCGAATTGATAGCGGGAACGCGCGCCTCCCTGTTCGTTGGTCTGACTGTTTCTCTGGTGACCGTTTTCTTCGGTACCTGGGTGGGAATGCTCAGCGGCCTCCTGGGTGGATGGATCGACGCGTTGTTAATGCGGCTTACCGATCTGATTCTGGTTTTGCCGTTCCTGCCGCTGGTCATTTTGCTGAGTGTTTATCTGGGACCCAGCCAGCAGAATGTGATCTTTGTGCTTTCCATCTTTTTTTGGGCTATTCCTGCCCGTTTGATCCGCTCCCGCGTGTTGGTCATTCACTCCGAAAGTTATTTCGAAGCTGCCCGCGCCCTGGGATCAAACACATTTCAACTCATCATCAGACATTGCTGGCCCGGTGTGAAACCTCTGACTTTGACCCAAATCGTACTGGTTGCCTCAGCCAGCATATTGGCCGAGTCAAGCCTCAGCTTCCTGGGGCTTGGTGATCCGTCCGGGAAAAGCTGGGGTACCATGCTGTATTTCGCACGGGCGAGTGGCGCATTCCTCGGAGACGCCTGGAAGTGGTGGGTGGTGCCCGCGGGGTTGATGATCAGCCTGACCGTACTCAGCCTGGCCTTGATCGGTTACAGTTTGGAACAGCGCGTGGCGAATTCTGCAGCATGATCTCCAGCAAAGAATTAACCCGTGAAGAAAAACTGGCATATGAGTTCGCCCGCAATTGGCGGATTGCGGGATACCAACCCGATCTTAACAGCGTGGATTGGCTCCGCTTGGCAGAATTGCTCTGTCACAATCGGATGGCGGTCCTGGCATTGAAGATCATCCAACACCCAGGTAAATCAGGCAGTGTCCCCCCGGCCGTCCAACTGATGCTCATGGCGCAAGCGGATAAATACGAAAGCGCCGCCTCCACCCTCGGCGAGGCGCTCAAAACATATCTGCATTCAGCCGCCGCTCAGGATCTGGAAACCATCATTCTCAAAGGACTTTGGTTGAGTGAGAGGATCTATCACAACGCAGCAATGCGCCCGGGCGCTGATATCGATCTGCTCGTGCGTCGCGAACAAGTCGACGCGTGCCTGGCTCTGCTTGAAAATCAAGGTGTGGGTGAGTATTGGCCCAATTTGCTCAAGGACGAATATTTCACGCGTCATCACCTGCATCAACAACGATCTACTCGGGACCTGACTGTTTGGTTTGAGATCCATTGGGCTCTGGATCATCCATACACTTTATTGACTGTTGATTACCAGGGCATCTTTGAACGATCCCGACCGTCGGAATTATTGGGCGCGCCGATCCGGGATATGTCCTTGCCTGATCTGCTGCTCAGCCTGGCAATACATCTGGTTAAACACGCCGTCTATCTACCCAGCCTGCAAGGTCGGACCGACTTACCGCGCATCCTCCTCGCCGACGGCATGTTGATGTATTACCTGGACGTCGCCGAAGTGCTCAAACAATTTGAAAATCAAATCGATTGGGACTTAACCGTGCAACTGGCTCACGCCTGGGGGGCTGTGGATATTCTGGGTTCGGTATTGCGGGTGTGCTATCACTATATGGATGCCCCGGTCCCGGAACAAGTTCTATCGGCACTGCCTGTCCTCGGTCCCTGGCCGATCACCCGCAGCCTGATGGCCCGCGCCGCCGAACAGGAATTGGCCGCTTACGAAGGACGACCTGAAAGCCGATTCTGGAAATTTCTGCTGGCTTCCAACGGCGCGTTTATCCTGCGCCCCGTGCGCCTGTTGGAAACCATGTCTTATTTTTTTCCTGCCTCCGATTATTTACGCCGCCGCTATGGACGGTCGACATTCCTGACAAGGCTCGGCCATCTGGTAAAAGCAATCCTGCAAACGCTTCGTTTTGGGTGGGATACGTTTTATTTCGGCATGGAGAGATACTTGCGCCTCAAGCGGCTGGGAAAAAACGCCTCATTATTCAATACCCTGGAGACCGATCTTTGAGACCCGCCTCGCGGTTTCCATTATTTCATTCCGAAGGCGGCATTCAGACAGCCTCGCTCTTCGTATTGGATGGGCTTGCCAATGCGACAGATTTTGCATTCCATTTCTGGATGGGCCGGTTCCTGATCCCAACTGACTTCGCGATCCTGCAAACACTGAATTCTGTGCTGCTTGTGTACGTAACTGTCAATGGAGTGTTCCAACCAGCAGTGGCTCTCTTCGTCGCGGAGGCGCGCGGCACCGCCCGGCACGCTTCGATGTCTGCCATATTCCAGACCTTCCTACGCGCTGCGCTCTGGCTGGGTCTGGGCATGGCTCTGCTCGTTTTCATTTTTTCAAATCACCTGGCGAGCTGGCTCAATCTGCCCGCATGGTCAATTCAGATCAGCGCAATTATGATCTTCCTGAGTACATTGCGGCCGGTCGCGCTCGGCGTCCTTCAGGGCCAGGAGCGTTTCATCCCATTCGGTGTAGCCCGCCTTTTAACTGCACTTGGACGTTTCATTCTGGGCGTTGTCCTCGTCGAAAGCGGTCTCGGTCTACGGGGCGCGGTGATCTCATATCCGATTGGTTGGCTGCTGGGAATTCTGGCCGCGTTCCTGGCGCTCGGACATGTCATCTGGAAGCATAGCGACCAGGTCCCGGGTCTATTACGGCGGGGTGCGGAATTGTCCCTCTATGCGTTGTTGGCGTATCTTGCCTTTATGTCATTAACCAGCCTGGACCTCGTATGGGTAAACCGCACGCTGGGCGGTGACCAGGCTGGCGCATATGCCAGCCTGGTCTTGTTACGGCGCGTGATCGCACTGCTGCCTAGTGTCGCGGTGACCGTTATGTTCCCGCGTGTCGCGGCCGTTCTGGTTAGTGGTCGTCTGCCGGATCGATTATTGGCTACCACAGCCGGCATCATCCTGGCCGCCGGTGGTGCGCTTACATGCTTATATTTTTTCTACGGCGATCAAATCATCCTGAGTATTTTTGGCACAGCATATCTACCCGCCGCACCACTGTTGGGCTGGATGGGGCTCGCGATGATCGGAATATCCTTAAGCGCGATCTGGATGAATTATTATCTGGCTGAAAAACCTGCCTTTTTTGTCTCCTTTTTGATCGCAGCTGTTGCGCTTGAATCGATTCTTCTTACACAACGATCAGCCTCTCTTGAAAACGCAACGCTCGCTTTTGGATTCACCGGCTGGTCATTGGCGATCGCCGGATTGATCTTATATCTGTTTAAATTCCGCCCCGCGCTTCTGGCCAGGCGGTAGGTTTAGGGCTGCATGCCGGATTACGACCAGCTGTACCAAAAATATCATCAGCGCATGGAAGATTTCTGGGGACGACGCTCCAACGCGCCGCGCCATGAACGGATCATCCACGTTTTTGGACAGACCGTGGCGTTTTATAGTAATGATCAGAAGATACTAGACTCCGCTCTGATCGCCGAGCGGATGTACTCGCACGCGCCCCCAACGAATAACCCCGCATGGCGCGTTTATCTCACCCTTCATGATCCGGACCGAAAACCTGGTCCCCCTCCCGAGCGGCTGGTGGACCTGGTCGAATACGCCGGAGCGGACGATTGGTTTTCCATGAATTTAGGCGCCTGGGGGACTTGTTTTGTGGACCTTGGTCGTGGAGAAGCGCATGCCGTACTGGCCTCCAGCCTGGCTGACAACCCGAACCAGGTTTGTCTGGTTTTACTCAACACCATCCTGACCAATCTACTCACCCGTCATGGATACAGTATGTTGCACGCCAGCGCGCTGATAAAAGATGAACGGATCCTGGTCCTGATGGCCCCCCACGGAACAGGAAAATCTACCACCGCGTTGCGCTTGCTTTCGGATGGATATCAATTGTTATCTGACAGTCAGATCTATATCGGTGAAAGGCAGGACGAACTCTGGTTGGGAGGATTTCCGGTTGGGCGTATCAAGCTGCGCACGGACATCCTGCCGCTTTTCCCCGAACTGGCGGCTGCCTCGCGCCCGGAACCGGTCCGCAACGAGACCAAG
>CAYUUJ010000261.1:0-4339 GCA_964447845.1 uncultured Anaerolineaceae bacterium | reverse complement strand
ATAAGTACGGAGGCTTTCATGCCCTTTTATCACAAGCTTGGTCAGGTCCCTCATAAACGACACACGCAGTACCGCAAACCCGATGGCGGACTCTACCGCGAAGAACTGATGGGACTGGAGGGATTCTCCTCCATCCAATCCATCCTGTACCATCATTTCCTGCCGCCGCGCGTCAAAAAGACCGAGGACCTGGGTCCTGTTAAACCGGAATTCATCGACTTCGGCCCGATCCGCCACCGCGCCTTCGCCACGACTCAGGCCCCGCTTGGGTCTGATCCCGTTTCGGCCCGCATTCCCCTGCTGGGGAATAAGGACGTGGTAATGGGAATCTGCCGCGCCTCGAAGAGCATGGACTATTACTACCGCAACGCCCAGGCGTACGAGACCTGGTGGGTGCACGAAGGCAGCGGTGTGTTGAGGTCGCAGTTCGGGAACCTGCCTTTCCGCAAAGGCGATTACATCGTGATCCCATTCGGTACCACCTGGCAAATGCAGATCGACGGCCCGGAAGCGCGCTTCTTCACGGTCGAGAATCCCTCCCAGATCGAACCGCCGCGCCGCTATCGCAACGAGTTTGGCCAGATGCTCGAGCACGCGCCCTATACCGAACGTGATGTGCGCGTGCCCGAAGAGTTGGAGACACATACCGAGCGCGGCGAGTTCGAGGTGCGCGTGAAGGTGCGGGACCATCTCTCGCGTCACGTGCTCGACCATCACCCGTTCGACGTGGTCGGCTGGGACGGGTATCTTTATCCCTGGATTTTCAACATCGAAGATTTCGAGCCCATCACCGGTCGCGTCCACCAACCACCGCCTTCCCACCAAACCTTCGAAGGACATAATTTCGTTTTGTGCTCATTTGTGCCGCGCCTGTTCGATTACCATCCTGAAGCCATCCCCGCACCGTACAACCACTCCAACGTCAACTCGGACGAGATCATATATTACGCCGAGGGCAACTTCATGTCTCGCAAGGGCATTGAACGCTGTGATATTTCCCTGCATCCTTATGGTTTACCGCACGGACCGCAACCGGGCATGACCGAGGCTTCGATCGGACAAAAGGAGACGCGGGAACTGGCCGTCATGGTGGATACGTTCTATCCGGTCAGCATGACCAAGCAAGCCGCCGAACTGGAAAAGGAAGAGTACCAGGCTTCCTGGATGGAAGGGACCGGCGAGTAAATCCTGCGCGGTTACAATTTGTCAGTGCGCAGAAGACCCAGTCTTGATGCTCTATTTCTTCTCTTGGAGGACTCACCATGAACAATCTCGATGACCTTATTGCTGCGGCTGAAGAAGAATCCTTTGAAATGTGGCAGCGCGGGCCTGTTCGCACGCGTTGGAACAAAATCCCTTTACAGGCAGGCGATCAGGCACCGGATTTTGAGTTAAAGGATTCTTCTGGTGACCCCACCATGATCAGCAAGTTTTGGAACGGCAAACCTGCGTTACTCTTGTTCTGGCGTCATTATGGATGCAGCTGCGGTCGTGATCGTGCAGCGCGTTTACAGAATGAATTTGCACGGTATGTGGAGCTGGGTGCAAATGTGCTTGTCATCGGTCAGGGCGAACCCGAGAGAGCCGCGCAATATGCGGAAAAAAATAGCATCCCTTGTCCTGTATTATGTGACCCAACGTATATGGTCTATCAAGCGTATGATCTGCTGGAGGGCAAAACCTCTCAAATCCTGTTCGATGCCACCGATGAGCACTTGAAATGTGATCTAAAGACGGGCAAGGAACTTTACGGATCACGTCACGGCACCGAACGCGCAATGGTGGATAGTCCCTGGCAATTGCCTGGAGAATTTGTTGTAGATCAGAACGGATTGATCCGGCTCGCCTATCGTTATCAATATTGCGAAGATTGGCCTAATCCGCTTGTGCTCATCGCTGGTATAAAAGAAGCTAATTGGGAAACCACATAAATGGACAATAAAAGATACAAGCGCAAACGCAAACGCAAAAAGATCATCCTGATCTCATTGATTTTGTGTATGGGGACCGCCGCGTGTAATTTACCTGACCCCGCACCCCAACAAAGTCCGCCTGAAATCCAAACCGCCGCGGCGCTGACCGTGCAAGCCGTGCTGACGCCATTGACTTCCCCCACTGCCCTGGCCACCAACAGCTTGCTGCCAACAGCCACCCAATCTGCCGGGCCGATCCTGACCGTGCCAGACAATACGAATTGTCGCTCCGGTCCTGGTATAAATTATCAGATCGTAACGATCCTGGGAGCGGGTTCCTCAGTGCTGATTGTTGCCCAGAACACAGCTCGAACACATTGGATCGTCGACCCGCCAACTGGGACGCAGAACTGCTGGGTTGGGGTTGAATTTGGGACGGTAACTGGTACTACAGACGTTTTGCCTGAAGTAACACCGGAGTCCGAAAGTGACAGCGGCGCGCCTGCGCGGCCGGGAAGTCTCTTCTATGATTATTCCTGTGCGGGAGGCCAGGTGACCACAACCCTGAGCTGGTCAGATGCCGCGGATAATGAGAATGGCTATCGTGTCTACCGGTTCGGCGCAGTCATCGCCGACCTGCCGCCAAATTCCAACGGTTATGTAGATGAGGTCAGTGTGGCTGCCGGGACGCAATTGCAATATAGCGTCGAAGCCTACAACGATGCCGGCGCATCCCAGCCGCGCACAGCCGCATTTAGTTGTTAATGGGGAGCAAAAAAAGAGACCGGCGAATGCCGGTCTCTTTTTTATTCCTCGATCAATTCCTTGGCTTTTTTGGTTTGCTTGCCGCGCTCATCCGTGTTAAGGATGCGTTTGCGGATGCGATAATTTTCAGGCGTTACCTCGAGCAGCTCGTCGTCAGACAAATATTCAACCGCCTCGTCGAGGGACATCTGTCGGGGCGGTGTGAGGCGGATCTCCATGTCACCGCGCGCCGAGCGGATATTAGTCAGGTGTTTCTTCTTGCAAACGTTGATGGGCAGATCCGCGCCGCGGTTATATTCGCCCACCACCATGCCTTCGTACACTTCCACACCCGGTCCAACGAACAGCATGCCCCGGTCTTCGGCTGATTTCAAAGCATAGGCGGTGGTAACCCCGGCCTCCCAGGCCACGATGGAACCGTTCGAACGTTGGTTCATCGAGCCGGCCAGCTCATCATACCCATGGAAAATTGTGTGCATCACACCCGCGCCGCGCGTGGAAGTCAGGAACTGGTAACGGAATCCCAGCAGGCCGCGCGTCGGGACGATATATACAAGGCGCGTTGTTCCCTGACCCGATTCCTGCATGTCCATCATCTGGCCGCGGCGCGACCCGAGCATTTCCACCACCACGCCTACTGTCTCACTGCTGGTCTCGACGTGCACTTCTTCATACGGCTCAAGCAGCGATCCGTCTTCGGCTTTATGGAAGATCACCTCCGGCCGCGAAACCTGGAATTCATAGCCCTCGCGCCGCATGGTTTCGATCAGGATCCCCAGGTGAAGTTCTCCCCTCCCCGAGACTAAAAAGTTTTCAGCCGATTCGGTGTCTTCGACCCTTAACGAGACATTCGTGCGGAGTTCTTCGTAGAGGCGCTCGCGCAGTTTGCGCGAGGTTCCCCATTTGCCGTCCTTGCCAGTGAAGGGTGAGGTGTTCACCCCGAACGTCATACGCACGGTCGGTTCCTCAACCTTGATGGTCGGCAGGGCTACAGGATCGGTCGGATCGGCGAGGGTTTCACCGATGGCGATCCCCTCCAGGCCTGCGAGCGACACAATGTCACCTGCGGCAGCCTCCTCCACTTCGATCTTGTTCAAACCCTGGAACGTGTAAAGGTAGCGAGCTGATTCGGCCAGGTTCTTTCCGGCCAGAGTCAAGCGGGCGAGTTTTTGCCCAACCTTAATTTTTCCGGCGTAGACGCGTCCAACCGCGGTAACACCGCGGTAATCGTCGTAGCCAAGCGTGGTGACCAGCAGCTGCAGGGGCGCCTCCAAGTCCACCTTGGGAGCGGGGATCCGATTCAGGATGACATCGAACATAGGCTGCAGATCCGGCCCGAGGTCCGGGCTGAGACCGGCGCGGGCGGCCGTCGCTTGAGAATAGACAACCGGGAAGTCCGCCTGTTCGTCGCTGGCACCCAGTTCAACGAACAAGTCAAAAGTCTGGTTGAGGACCCGGGCCGGTTCAGCGTCTTTGCGATCCACCTTGTTGATCACCACGACGGCTTTGTGTCCGCGTTCGAGGGCTTTTTTGAGCACGAAGCGCGTTTGTGGCATGGGTCCTTCGGCGGCGTCCACCAGCAATAAAACCCCATCCACCATATTCATGATCCGCTCCACCTCACCGCCAAAATCGGCGTGGCCGGGCGTATCCACGATGTT
>CAYUUJ010000260.1:0-4366 GCA_964447845.1 uncultured Anaerolineaceae bacterium | reverse complement strand
GTCTCATTTTTTATTTAAGTTACCTTCAGAATTCGGAAGTGCCCGTCTCACGAGAACGAATCGTCCGCGAATTTTCGCGAATTCACGCAAATTTGTTTGCTCAATTCGCGGAGTTTTTCGAAAATACGCGGACGATTTAGCCGTGGAATGGTTTTCTCCTAACGTGTTTCGGTGACTTTGTTGATCGTGCGCGGGTTGTCGGCGTTAAATCCCTTCGCGATCGTCAAATGATACGAAAATAGCTGCGCCGGCATGATACAGACCAGTGGGCTCAACCATTCCGGCACATCGTTCGGGATTGGGATGGGCAAATTCGCCAGGGAAAGGGCTTTTTTCATGTTCGAGATCACTACCAGCTCCACCGAGAAGTTTTTTCGGAGCGAACCGAGCAGCTCCAGCATAGAATCAAACACTTTTCCACCAGGTGCGACCGCCATCACAGGAAAGCCGCGCTCCATCATGGCGATCGGCCCATGCTGGAAATCGGCAGAGGAGTAGGGCTCGGCCGCGACATAGGTCATTTCTTTTAGTTTGAGCGCCCATTCGTACGCGGTGGCGTAGTTATATCCGCGACCTAATACGACACATTGGCGCATATAGCGGTAACGCTGCGCAACTTGCGAAATGTGTTTCTCTTGTTTCAGTGCGGTTTTGGCCCAACCGGCTACGTGTGCCAGGTCTTTCCAGGCAGATTCAGAGCCTGCCAGGGCTGCCGAGAGCATGGCCAGGGCCATCAACTCGGCGCTGTACGTCTTGGTGGCTGCCACGGCCAATTCCGGCCCGGTCTGGATGTCTAGCACAAAATCGGCTGCCTTTGCCAGGGGTGATTCGGGGGCATTGGTGATCGCCAGGGTCGGGCATCCCTGCTGCCGGCCCTCGTCCAGGACACTGACGATATCCGGGGATTGCCCGGACTGCGAGATCCCGATTACCAGGGCATTCTTTAATTTTGGGGGTTGTTTGTAATAGGTGAATAGGGACGGGGTCGCCAACGCCACCGGCAAACCATTCATCACGCCCCACAGATAGTTGGCATAACGGCCCGCATTATCCGAAGTGCCGCGGGCAGCCAGGAATACATACCGGACGTCCCTGGCCTGGATCGCTTTGGCGATCTTCATCGCCGCACCTTTTTGCGAACGCAGTAATTCTCTCAGTCGTTCGGGTTGTTCGTGGATCTCAGACAGCAAACTCATACAGCCTCACCAATCACAGTCGGGGGTAGTGTTGATCCCGGCTGATATTCCAACGCGTTTGTACATCGTGACATCCTTGAATGGCGCATCCAACACATCGTCATGGATCGCCCAGGAGCGTAAACGAACACTGTTCGCCGCCGCGGGTTGACGAAACGGATCCGTTTCATCCATCTTTGCGGTGAGATCGCCTCCCGTCTGAAATCCGGTCTGGATGCGGTCCATGAGACGTTTCCCCTGCTGGTATGCAAAGCCATAGCGCTCAAAGATGACCGCATTATGATAATACAACGGCTCGATAAAATACATTGTATGGCCCAGACTGGAAGAGAAATCTTCGAAGGCAGGAATAGCCTGACCCAACATTCTGAGTCCGCGCCGCACCTGACCCGGAGCCAGTCCTGCTTCGAGGGCAGCTTTCTCAGCTTCAAGGTTGCGCAGAGACGTGCCGAATTTGGTGGATGTGCCATCCGGTAACTTATCGACATCGAAGCGCGGCGACGCAGGATTATTCAGGATATACAACAAAATGTGGATCTGTCCATTCAAGGTATCCGTCAGGTGGGCGTACAGGATCGGATCCGGAAAATCAGGCTCGTGAAAGACGCTGATCTCCACATCGCTGGATCCGGGTGCAAAGCGGAATTTCAATAACCGCTGACCTTCTGCTGAAGCCAGGTCCGGGAGATGGAAACGCTCGATCAATGCGCGGGGAACGTAACGAATATATACGGCTGTTTTTTCTTCGTCCGGCAGGTTGTTGATGCTCCCGATCGTGGATACCGCCATGCGGGCTACCTGACCCTGGTTTCGCGTTCGGCTTCGCGCGCCTGGTCGCGTTTGGCGATCGTGGCGCGTTTGTCGAACGCTTTTTTGCCGCGCGCCAGGGCGATCTCTATCTTGGCGCGGCCATCTTTCAGATACACGCGCGTCGGCACCACCGTCATCCCTTTTTGCCGGACATTTTCCCAGATCTCGCGGATCTGTTTCTTATGCAGGAGCAGCCGGCGGGGCCGGACCGGTTCGTGGTTGAAGCGATTGGCCGGCTCGTAAGGCGCGATATGTGCGTCCATCAGCCAGGCTTCGTTCGGTTCCACTCTTACATAAGCCTCGGTCAGGCTTATCTGGCCGGCGCGGATGGACTTGATCTCACTGCCTTGCAGTGCCAGCCCAGCCTCGAATTTCTCAAGTAGAAAATAATCGAAGCCGGCTTTGCGGTTGGTGGCAAGATTTTTTATTTTTTCGGTCACGAAAGGATTTTAGCATACCTGCCGAGGCTGGCGGATCAGCCCCATTTCAGGATCGCAAGACCGGCCAGCAAACGCAAGATCCCGAAGACGACCAAAGCCCAGGTCAGGCCGATCGAAGCGCCCAACGCCGGGCCGGCTAATGAGCCGATCAATACGGCTGCATTGAGCACCAGGTTGTACCAGGCCAAATGTGCAGGGCGGTCGTGTGCCGGTGTGTGTTCCAGCAGGTAATTGGCATACGCGCCGCCCACCCAGGCCCACACCAGCCCGCCCAGGATCGACACGGCATAGTATTGCCAGACAAGGCTGGAAAGCGCCATCAGGATCGGATATAACGCCATACCGATCACCCCCCAACCGGTGACACCTTTATGTCCGAGCTTTACGACCAGGCGGTGCAGTTGTGTCGAAGCGGCCAACATGGTCAGGTAAAACAAGGCTGTTCCGATACCGATCTGGTTGTCGGTCAGGTGCAGGGAACGGACCATATAGAGTGAGAATAATGGAATGGCAAGAAACTGCGTGAGATGGAAACCAAAGAGAACCAGCAGGTGGCGACGATAATGCGTTTTCCAGATGTCGAGTCGTAAGTTGAAGCGCCAGTTTTTGGACTGAGACTCGCCCTGTTTAACAGGGGCAGGCTTCGGGGCGGTAAGCGGTGTTTTCTCCAGCGGGCGGATAAAGTAAATATGCAGGCTGCTCATGGCCGCGCCGATGAACCCGATCGTGAACACAATTTGATAACCGATCGGAAATGGAATATGGTCCAGCACATATCCGCTGATCACCGAGGTCAGGACGAACGCGATGGATAACAGGATGTTGCGCATCCCGGCCACATGCGCGCGCCACTCGTTCGGTACGGCTGCAGCGAAGAGCGCATTAAAACCAACTGCCAGCCCTGTGAGCGGGATCCCCATCAGAAGCGCGATGATGATCAACGCCCAGATCTGACCCTGCTCCCCAAACAGCCAGGGGAGTGGGATCCACAGTGCGAATCCAAGGCGATAGTAAACAGAGGTCCAGAAAACGGCTTTGTCAACCCGGCGCGTTTCCAGCCAGCGGCCGGCGGGGATGGCAAAGATCAAGTTGACGACTGCCGGCAACGCAGCCAGCAAGCCGATCTGCACACCCGTCGCGCCCAGGCGCGCGGCATACACGTTCAGGAAGTTGATCGCCGAACCGCTTAGAACACCAAACCAGCCAATGTCTAAATAGAGATGCAGAAAATTTGACCGGTACTCTGGTGGAACGGCAGACAAATTAAATAATCGTCGGAACACCCGACGATTATACATAAAAATATTTTTGAGCGTCGGGCGAAGCCTGGCGATGCCCAAAGCGAAAGGGTTCCCGTGGGACTTGAGCCGTTAGGCTCAAGTCCCACGGAGATTCTTCACTCCCTTCGGTCGTTCACATCGTCCTTCGGGAGAATGACACGAGGGCTCTAGAATCCAATCCCCGCAGATAAAATGTATCTGCGGGGAAGGAGGAGGAGAAGAAACGGGTGAAGAAGCCCGTATGCCAGTACGTTTAGACGGTTTTAGACTCGCTGCGTTTAAGTGAAATCGGAGATCAGCTGTTTAAAGCGACGGTCTTCTCTGATCGTGTCGAGGTCCGGATCGCGCAGCACCCAATCCACGTAGGTTTGCTTGTTTTCCAACGCGACTCGCAGGAGAACGATGGCCTGGTCCGTGTTTCCGCAGATGGCCTCCAGGCAGGCACGGTTGTATTCGCTTTCGCTGTCATATATATGTTTCATGGCTTTGCCTATGTGTCGTTGAGCGAGTTCTTCCAGGCCCATTTTTCGGTAATATCCACCGAGTGTGGCATGGGTTAAGCTATGGTCCGGGTTCAATTCAAGAACCTTTTGCAGGCAGATGATGGCATCTTCGTCGCGGCCCTCGGCTGCGTATACCA
>CAYUUJ010000259.1:0-4371 GCA_964447845.1 uncultured Anaerolineaceae bacterium | reverse complement strand
GAGGCTTGCTCGAGCTGCTCGCGCGCCGACCCCTGGCCGCAAAAAACGATCAGAATTTCCGGCCGCCTGAGCAGCTCCCGCGCCGCGTCGAGGAGTGTTTCCAATCCCTGCTTATTTCCCATGGTCCCGGAATATAAAACGATCAGCTTGTCCTGTGGGAGATCGAAGATCTTTCGCAAAGATGCCGGTGGGTCTGTCAACGGAAAAATGGAATCCGTGTCCACCCAGTTGGGAAATAGACATGCCCGATCGGGCCAGACCCCCTTCTCCTTCAAACGTGAAAGCATACGCTCTGAGATCGTGGAGATTGTATCAAAGCGCTTCAGCATCCAGCCTTCACCCTTGCTCGCCAATCTGACGAGGAAATGATCGGCGGGCAGTATTCTTAAACCGGTGGCAGCATCCAATTCAAAATCCTGGATATGCAGCCAGGTCTTCGCTCCGCTCAGGCGCGCAGCCATCCATGCAAAGGGGGCTGAAAAGAAAGCCGGCGCGATGCAGACGATCACGTCCGGCCGCCAGAAGATCTGGCCCAGGAGGACAGGCGAACTCGAAAGTGCGAATGAGAATAGATGCAGTAATCGCTTAAGACCGGTAGGCTTGCGCGGCACCCATAGAGGACAGCGATAAACAGTTATTCCCTGCCAGTCTTCGTGCCGATAAGCCCAGCCGCGATATCCCGCCTGCACTTTCCATTCAGGATAATAAGGAGGTGTGGTGACCACGTGAACCGTGTGCCGGGCGCGTGCCAGAAAGGACGCCATTTCGGCTGTGTATTTGCCGATGCCGGTCAGTTCCGGATGGAAATTCAAACCCACGATCAGGATGCGCATATTTCAAGCCGCAGCATTTCTATTCTTGAAAAGGAAGTCGCCCTGGATCGCAATACCCAGCCTGTCATAATACATATTATGAATTCCGGAAAGGAGAAAGCCGGATTGCTCCAGAAAAGAAACGACCTCATGTGCAAGCGCCTGCCCGGCATACAGCTCTACGAATGAACATTCCACATAAGCGTGTGAAAAAGCGGGCAACAAAGCCCGGCAGCCTTCCAGGACCTGCATCTCAAACCCTTGTACGTCTATCTTTAACAGGGAAGGCTGTGCGATATCGGCCTGCTTCAGGACGCCATCCAGCCGCCTGACCTGCACATTTCTTTTTTCGATTTCGCCTGTGCCGGGGAACAAGCGGCTCTGCAGCGCAGTGATCGGCAGGAGCGATGACGAATCATCCTGACTTGAAACATGGATGGTCATATCCTTTTCTTCCGGCCCGATGGCGACTTCATGCAGTACGACCGCCCGGTCGGACGAAAACACGCGCCGGAAGATCGCGGCAGGCTCTTGCAAGGGCTCGAACGCCACGATCTTTGCATCCGGATAATGTCGTCTCGCCACCAAAGCGAATTGTCCCCGGTTTGCGCCGATGTCAACGACTGTTTGGATCTGCTGACTAAGCAGGCCGGCAAGGACGGGAGCGTGTTCCACGCCGGCAGCAACACCATGTAGTGATAGAGCCTTTATATAAAAGCCTGTGTGTAATATCTTCACTAGTTTGCGAAATTTGCTGAAGTTCAGCATGCAAATTGCCTCTTTTTCAGAAATCCCCGCGGGAACGATAGTCTTGATTTCAAATCACGCAAATCCATAGTCGTCCAACCATCGAACCGTTTCTCGGATGCCCTGCTCCAGGGAATACGGTGGAGGGCCGAATGCTGCCAGGATGGGTTCCAGTGGCAGCGGGTTCGTGGTCGTGAGATTAAAGTACCTCTGGCTATTCATGGGAAATCTGATACCTATCGATCCCAAAGTATCGCCAACTAATGCGAGGCCTTGAATCCATATTCTGGGAACCTTTCTCACATCACGGTTGCAGAGCGCCATGGAAAAAGCATTGATCCAATCGATCTGTCTTATTGACGCTTCTCCCACATAAAATATCTTGCTGCCGACTACCGAAACAGGTGCCTGTAATATCTGCTCAATTTGCCAGGCTACATTTTTCACATACCCGTAGCTGCGTACGACCTGATCGTTATGCGGGTGAAAATAGAGGCCCTTTTTCATAATCCGCCATAAACCACGTGGGAGAAAAGGATGCCAGGGACCCCATATCGTAGTGGGTCGGATGATTGTCCAGACGCAGGCCAAGTTTGCTTCAGCTGTTAATTTTTCTGTGATTACTTTACTTTGCCCGTAAAGTCCGTGGGGTTCATACTCAGTATCCTGCCGCGGGAAACCGCTTCCGGGCCTTCGGACATGCTGGCTTGAGGCGACGACAACTCGAGAAACGCTGGCCGTATTTTTTAGGGCCTCCAATACATTCGCCGTACCAAGCGTATTATCCTGAAAATCATCAATCGTTTTTCCTTCTGTAGTTGCCCGGGCTGCCAAATGGATCACATGCGAGGGTTGTATTTCCCCAATCAGATTATTCAGAAGGCCAGCATCCAGAATATTACACTTGTGCCAGTGAGCACGGTGGGCTGGTTGCTTGGGCTCTGAAATATCAAGATTAAAAACCTCAATGCCTTTTGCGAGAAAGCCATCGATCAGGTGTGTGCCAATAAATCCACTCCCACCAGTGCACAGCACCCTCATATCATCCAAGCGCCACCCCCTGTGCGTTGACGGTCTTGGGGTCATGAACCTCGCTGGGCCGAGGCCCAGGCGTCTTCGTACACTTCAAGCGTTTGCCGGGCTGTTTTTTCCCATGAGAAATCTGCAGAGCGGCGTTGCGCAGATTGGCCCAACAAATTTCGATATGTTGCATCGGTGAGTAGTCTGTGCAGGGACAGCGCGAGAGCATCCGGTGCATCCGGCGATACCAAGACGCCCGCACCTTGTAGAATTTCGCGATGGATGGGGATATCAGATGCCACAACCGGCAGTCCGCTAGCCATTGCTTCAACCAAAGGCATCCCAAAGGACTCTATCTGTGATAAAGTCACAAAAACAGCCGCCGCCGCATAGATCGGTGGTAACTGTTCGTGAGGCAAAAAGGGTATCACGCGCAGGCGCGAACTCACATGTTCAGGATCGTTGGTAGATTCATAAACTAACTGCCTTAAGACCACCTCATCAATATTCCCCACCATGATAAGCTGGTTGTCAAGATGATATTGCATCAACAGAAGGTTATAGGCTCTTAACAGGTTTCCGTTGTTTTTGTGTGGGCGCGTATTCGTCACAGTTAAAATGGCATTTTGTTCAATACCATACTGCCTGCGTATCTGCGCCACCTCGCTTTCGGTCACATTTCTAAATGATGAGCTCACACCATGATGGACCGGGCGTACTTTTTCAGGACGATAACCAAAGTATCTTACCAACTGCTCTGCATAAACTTGTGAGGGGGCGATGATTCGGCCCGCTCTCCGATTAATCAGTAAGGCAGCGTCGAAATATGTATTCTTTACCTGCGACATAGACATGCGATTGGTCACCGAATCATGGTGAACGGTCACCACGTCAGTAGCCCGGATCCAGAAAGATCCTGCAGTTCCGGGGTAATGCAATACATCCAGTCTTCTTCGGCCCGCATCCATGGGTAGCCATACTTGCTCGAAAAGTATGCGCGGCAAAACTTTATGGATAAGTCCCGGGTAGACAACGAATTCCATTCTTTTGTGCGCTTTCTCGAATAGATATCGGTTTGCTGGAGTAACGAAGAGCAGAAACTCATGCGGGCATTCCAACTTGGATAATGCATTTACCAGGTTTACCAGATATGGTTGATGCGAACCGCTTTTCCCAGGGCGAATATGAATCGCGCTAATCCCGATCCTCATCTTGCAATCCGGTTATGGATAATGCCTGATATCAATGCGACGAGAATACTACCTATTTCGAGTGCGTCCATAGATAGGGCCATGCATGATTCGCTCAAATACATCCAGAGGATTGGTCAAATATCTAATTAACTTATGATAATGGTACGCATAAGTATCGTACCATTTCGGGACTTTGTTGACAAACTCGAGGGTGTTAACGCTTCCGGCATCATCAGATTGGCCCACTACTTTTGTGGAAGTGATGCTGCCGGAGTGAACGCGCAGAGCGCTAAGGAACGAGTTGGTCCTCAAGAAACGGGCATTATTCAGGGCCATTTTGAAAAACAATTCCGCATCCCAGCTCAAACGATTGTTACTATTAAATCCTCCAGTATTTTCGTAAATGCCTGTGCGGAAATAAGTGGACGGTTGCAAAAGAATACAAACCCCATATACAAAGCGAGTCAGGGAAAAGACATCCGAATAGGCCTTTCTGACAATGCGTTCATGTTCATCAACGACAATTGCACTTCCTGAGATGACATCAGCATTCGGATTTCTTGCGAACTGATCCGCGATCGTCCGCACCGCTCCAGGCA
>CAYUUJ010000258.1:0-4372 GCA_964447845.1 uncultured Anaerolineaceae bacterium | reverse complement strand
GTTCGCTCTACCCGACGGTCAGTCTTTATCATGAAACATCCTTAGATAAGCCATCGCACTCTCCGCGTGATGACATGGCTTCGTAGATGCGGTTTATGAACAATTCACTCAAAGTGTTCATAAATGGACAAATCCTGCGCTTTGATTATTGACGTAATTTAACGAAACAAAGTAGGATGTGTGTGGAACGTCACAAATTATACTAGGAGAAAAAACTATGTCACAAACCCAAAAAGAGCCCGGCCGCAGAGCACCTCCCAGCACACCGCGCTGGGTAAAAGTTTCTGCAATCATCGTCATTGTCCTTGTTCTGCTGTTTGTCATCGCCCACCTCACCGGCATCAGTCCGATGGGCCACTAACTGCGATGACCCTGACAGCTCCTCTCCGCAAGTTCGTACTCAGCGCGCATGTCACTTTTGCAGTCGGTTGGCTCGGTGCAGTGGCAGCCTTCCTGGCTCTCGCCATTGCAGGCGTGACCAGCCAGGATGCTCAGATGGTGAGATCGTTCTATCTTGCGATGGAGTTGATCGCGCGCTTTGTCATCGTCCCGTTGAGCTTTGCTCCATTGATAACCGGGCCTGTCCTTTCCTTGGGCACCCCATGGGGCTTGTTCCGACACTATTGGATTCTGGCTAAGCTCTTGATCACCATCCTTTCCACCCTCATCATGCAGGCACATATGCTTCCAATTAGCCGGCTGGCCGATGCAGCGGCCAGGGCGACTTTGTCCAATTCCGAACTGCGCCAGCTGCAGTTCCAAATGGTGATCGCCTCGGCAGCGGCTCTGTTGGCATTGCTCGCGGCTACCGCGCTGGGTGTCTACAAGCCACGGGGTATGACCCAATACGGATGGCGCAAGCAGTATGAGCAAAGCAAGGGGTCGCCGGCTGAAAATGTTAATCCGGACTGAGATTCAATCCGATAATTCACCTTCAGGAGGATACTCATGCACAAGCATAAGAACCATTCAAACATGTCAGATATGAATGAGGCCCATTATCGTCACCTGGCCATCATGGCCGTACTTTCATTTATATCAATGTACATACTCATGTACGCAATGGTTAATACACTCGATAATGTATACAACAGTCTCAACCAGTTCTACATGGCGGGCTTGATGACGGCTCCCATGATACTGATAGAACTTGTCGTAATGAAAGCTATGTATCAGAACAAACGATTCAATACATTGATCATTGCCGTCAGCGTTATCGCAGGGTTTGTCTTTTTCCTGCTCATCAGAGGGCAGGCTGCAATTTCGGACAAACAATTCCTGCGATCAATGATTCCGCACCATGCCGGAGCAATCCTGATGTGTGAACAGGCTTCCATACAAGACCCGGAGATAAAGGGATTGTGTCAAACGATCATCTCAGGTCAGCAGGCCGAAATTGATCTCATGAAGGCTAAATTGGATCAATTGGAAAAGTAATCTGCGCCTAAATTTTATTAAGGTTTGTCGAGCGAAATGCTCATTAAAAATTCGTCGTAATACGTTCCGTCGTAAAAAATTGCTTTCGGTTCAACCCCGTACGTTTCAAATCCACAGCGTTGGTAACAACGGATCGCGGATTGGTTCGTGGCTGCCACTCCGAGCTTGGCAATAATAGCGCTCTTCGATTTCGCCCAATCCAGACAGGCGCGGATCAATGCGTCCGCTACTTGCTGGCCGCGCCATTCCGGTTGGACGTACACTCCCCAGATCAGGGCACTGTGGTGGGTTTTGGGTGAATAACCCAGGCGGACGCCTGTCATGCCGATCGGGTCGTCTTTATGAATAGCCAGGTAAATTGTCGCGCTGCCGTCAAAATCAAAATATTTCGCCCAAAATGTGTCGTCCGCATTTCGAGAAACTTCGTAATCCGCGGAAAATGCCACCGGGTGATCATGTAAAGCCTGCAGCCGTAATTTCTTAAAGGCTTGCACATCGGTGGCTCTCGCAACGCGAAGTTCAAGCACCCTGCGCTCAGTCGTCAGACTATCCGTCATTTTATTGACAGACGAAGCGAGCGGCTGCCTCGTTGAATAACCCTTCAGGCGAGGAAGTATCGGGTGTATAGACTTTCCAGGCAAAGACGCGGTCCCGGCAGACCCAGGCAGCCGCGGCGCCGAAGGGCAGGACTGGTGAGGCAGTGGAAGATATCGACGTGTAGAGAGCGTTCACGTTGCCTACTTGTTTGGTAATCGGCGAGCCGCTTGGGACGTCCAGGCCGTCGTCGATGATCAGGTCAAGTAAAAAGGTCGGGTCGCTGGACCCGGGCGCGATCTGCCAAATGAGCTGGATGAATAGAGTGGCGCTATACGCCGCAAGAATCCCCTGCGTGTAGGTGCTAGGCGCGCCCGGGTTTTGCTGTGCGCTGACGTCAAAGAAGGCCATATCCAGAGGGTGGCTGATGCAGAATTGATATTCGCAGAATAAGCCAAGTAAATTAACTGGTGTGGGAGAGGGGAAGGGAGTTGGGAAGGGAGCGCGCGTCGAATCGGGGATGGCAGCCATGGTCTGTGCGACAGCTTGCCGAACCAGCAGGTCCGGGTTCGGCTTGGGACTGCAGGCGGTCAGTAAAACGGTAACCGCTAAAAGGCCCGCGCGCAGCGTTTGTTTCGTCAACATGCCGCAATTCTACTCGTAACTACCGGCATTTCGCAGTATAATCTCGACAGACCCCTCCCCCGGGGGAGGGGGGTAAGAAAGGCTGGGAAAATCCTGTCCTAAATCTGGAGGCCGCCATGGAGAACGAAAATACGCTGCGCCGTTTGAAGACCATCGAAGGCCACCTGCGAGGTGTGATTCGCATGGTGGAGGAAGATGCGTACTGCATAGATGTCATCCGCCAGATCCAGGCGGTGGAGGCTGCGCTGAACAAGGTCAGCTCGCAGATCCTGGAGAGCCATTTGAACTCGTGTGTGATCGAGGCCATTCAAGGCGACGATCCCGCCGAGCGCAAGCGGGTGTTGAAAGAGATCACGGAAGTGTTCGATATGTCCAATAAAGTTTGATTCCGGACTCAGGTTTAGAAAATAGGAGCATGGACAATGCCAGGAAAAACCCTCTACATTCTCGCGTTGACTGCGGCGCTGGTTCTTTCCGCGTGCGGGACTTCATCACAGCCGGCTACCAAATATACGATTCAGGAGACGGATTTTGCTTATAGTCCAATAACAATCACGGTCCCGGAAAATCAATCCATCACCTTGGAGTTTAAGAACACAGGGCTAGTCGAACATGATTTTGTGATCCAGAAAATAGGTCTGACGGACGTTGTCGGGAACGAATCCGGCGGGCATGGCGCAGGTGGACATGATATGGGTGACGCAGAATTTGACTTACATGTCTCCACTATACCGGGCAAGTCGAGCACGATCCAGTTCACACCCACCGAAGCAGGCACATATGAGTTTTTCTGCACCGTCAAAGGACATAAGGAAGCCGGGATGATCGGCAAGATGGTCGTTGTAAGTCAGTAAAGAGTTCATCTGGAAACCCGAAGATAAAAGGAGAAAATTATGACAACAGTAACCTATACCGTTCCCGCGATTCATTGTGCGCACTGCACCCACAGCATTGAAACCGAGGTGGGTGAACTGCAAGGTATCCAGTCCGTGAAAGCGGACCTGGAAAGTAAGCAAGTCCAAATTGCGTTCGACGCGCCTGCTGACGAGGAAAAGATCAAGGCCCTGCTGGCTGAGATCAATTACCCGGCTGAGGGATTGATCACGCTGTAAAAATAGGAGCTATACAGCGGCATCCTTCAAGTGGCGGGGACAAATACTCCCCAGCCGATGGATGTAACTTGCACAGTTTAGGTTTACCATGTACCTAGGCTCCAATCATCAACAGGATGCCCAATTTTCAGAGTTAAGATGGAAAGGCGCTGAACATGGGCGGCGCTTTCAAGCTAATAATAATCAAAATGCAACAATTAAAAAAGGAGAAATTATGGCCAATACAGTACATGATCCCGTCTGCGGCATGGATATTGATCCCGCAACTGCCGCTGGAAAATCTGAATACAATGGACAGACTTATTACTTCTGCTCGCTGGGGTGTAAGAAATCCTTCGATGAGAAGCCTGAAAAGTATCTCGACAAAAAGGAAATATAAAATGCAAAAAGTTAACTGGTTGGTCGTTGGAACAATAAGCATCGTCGTCATTTTGCTCGTGTTTGGAGGAGGCATGATGATGGGTGGCTGGGGCTATCGTGGATGGAACATGATGGGGCCTGGAGGTATGCTGGGACCTGGCGGCATGATGAATAATTGGGGATACGCTTCCTCTCCCTCTCCCCTCGGTTGGATCGGGATGATCTTCATGTGGCTGATCCCTGTCGGCCTTGTTGTTCTGGCAGCATTCGGCGTCGTCTGGCTT
>CAYUUJ010000257.1:0-4375 GCA_964447845.1 uncultured Anaerolineaceae bacterium | reverse complement strand
GTATGGTCAGGTACTTCAGCAATCTTTTGTTTAACATACGAGCCTCCGAACGAGAATTAACCGATTCATACAACATCTGACGGTCAATTTCTGCAGTACTTATGCAATCTTAATAATCCCAGGGGAAAAAACAGCCTGATTATTTTTTTGAATATGGATGCTTGGTATTGTAATCTCTATCCCCCAAAAGACAAAATTTCATTTTTGAAAAGCTTCGTGCAATCGCCTGTACGTATCCTCCAGAGTTTCCGGCAGGACGCGTGTCTGTCCCAGGACGGATAAAAAGTTTGTATCTCCGACCCAGCGAGGCACAATGTGAAGGTGAACATGTTCCTTCACCCCCGCGCCGGCCGCAGCACCGATGTTTGCGCCCAGGTTGAAGCCTTGCGGATCATAAATTTTTCTCAGCGCCGACATGCAGCGCGCCGTCAGTTCGATCATCTCAGCCCGGGTGTGCGCGTCCAACTGCTCGAGATCGGATTTGTGCTCAAACGGGACCACCATCAGGTGTCCGCTCGCGTATGGGTAACGGTTGAGGATCACATATGCAAGTTGACCGCGGTATGAGATCAGGTTTTCCGCGCTATCGGCCCTCGCTTGCGCGGAGCAAAATATACACGCATCTTGCTTGTCGTGTTTCTCTATGTAGTCCTTGCGCCATGCAGCCCAGAGATGTTTCATTGAATGCTGGGATTTTAGCAGGTTTTACAGGTTTTCAACGCAAATTACGCGAATGGTTGAATTTCGCGAACAAAAATAAAAAAATTCGCGACATTCGCCTTTTCGCGATATTCGCGTTAAAAATCCATGCATATGGGTCCAGTAATGATTTCGGATATATAAGACTTGTAAGAGTCTTCATCTTGGAGTATCCTCGCCTCGTGCAACCCACGTTGTTTGCCTCCGTGCAATGGACGGTTTCCGCGCTAACGCGTCATATCCGTGACCTGTTCGAATCGGATCCTTCCCTGCAAGATGTGTGGGTGGAGGGGGAGATCTCCAACTTATCACGACCCGCTTCCGGCCATATCTATTTCACATTGAAAGATGCAGGCGCGGCGCTGCGTTGTGTAATGTGGAAGACCAGCGCGGCCCGCCTCAGCCTGCCGATCCAGGAAGGCCAGGCGGTTTCAGTGCATGGCAAGTTGGGGATCTATGAGGTCAGCGGGCAATACCAACTATATGTCGACCAGATCCGACCGGTGGGAGAAGGCGCGCTGTACCAGGAATTCCTGCGCCTGAAGGCTTTGTTGGAAGAAGAGGGCTTGTTCGATGCGAGTCGCAAACGGCCGATCCCTGAGCTACCGCGTCGGATCGGGATCATTACCTCCGGAACTGGGGCAGCCTTGAGAGACATGCTCGATGTATTGCGCCGCCGCCTGCCGTTGGTCGAAGTCATTCTCGTTCCCACGCCGGTACAAGGCGCCGAAGCCCCGGCCGCCCTCGCTGCTGCATTTACTTTGTTGAACCGTCAGAATCCGGATGTGATCCTGTTAGCGCGTGGAGGGGGATCCATCGAGGACTTGTGGGCATTCAATGACGAACGCGTGGTGCGGGCAATTGTCGGCTCGGCGGCTCCCGTCATTTGCGGTGTGGGTCACGAAACCGACTTTACCTTGAGCGATTTTGCCGCCGATCTACGCGCGGCCACTCCAACAGCCGCGGCCGAGCTCGCCACACCCATCACGCGTATCGATCTGGCTGGTTATCTGCGAGATGCTGCCTCTCGCCTGACAACTTCCTCCATCGAGCTGTTAACCGCACAGCGGAACCTGCTCTCCAGCCTGGTGGCCGGACTTCGCTATGCCTCCCCGCAACGACGGATCCAGTCCGAGAGCCAGCGCGTGGATGAATACGCGCGACGGGCTTTTGCCGGGCTTGCGCATAACGTACAATTGGAGTCCGCGCACGTGAAGGGGTTGGCTCAGCAATTGGAGGCGCTCAGTCCGTTGGCGGTGCTGGGTCGCGGATATGCGCTGGTAACCCGCAAGGACGACGGACGCGTTGTATCCCGTGTTAAGCTGGCGAGCGGTGAACTACGTGTGCGTGTTAGCGACGGTGAGTTCGATGTCCGCAAATCGTAAATCTACAATCTAAAATCGAAAATTATTTGGAGTACTTATGGCGAAAGCAACCGCTCCTAAACCGGTTAAAGACCTGACTTATGAACAGGCGCTCTCAGAATTAGAAGGCATCGTTTCGGTGCTGGAAGAGGCTGAGAAACCGCTGGATGAGTCGATGAAGCTCTTTGAGCGCGGTCAAGCATTGATAACTCGCTGCAATGAGTTGCTGGAGGCGGCGGAAATGAAGGTCAAGAAATTGTCCGGCGATACACTGGTTCCCTTCGAGGAAGAAGAGTCATGAATTGGGCAGCCATTTTTCAGAATAAGATTCTGATCATCGCGCTCACCGGTTGGGGCATTGCACAGGTCTTGAAGGTGCCGCTGGAGTATTTCCGGACCCGCAAATGGAGTTGGGCGATGCTTCTGGCGGCAGGCGGCATGCCGAGCTCGCACTCCGCCTTAATGGTCAGCGCGACCCTGGCCTTGGGACTGTATCGGGGATTCGATGATCCGCTCTTTGCCTTGGGCGTGGCGATCACCATGATCGTGACCTACGACGCGGCGGGCATCCGGCGCCAGGCGGGCATGCACGCCGAACGCATCAATCTTTTATTTGATGAACTGCTGCATGGTCATATCTGGAGCGAGAAAGACCTGCGCGAAGTGATCGGTCATACGCCGCTGGAGGTGGCCGGCGGCATTCTGCTGGGACTTCTGGTAGCCACGCTGATGTGGATACGCTGGCCTTAAGAGACTATTTCTTAAAGACCTTTTTAGGACACGGACAACACGGATTTCGCAGAGTTTCACGGAATAATCCATTAAAAAAACCGCGCTTTTCTGTGTTGTCCGTGAAATCCGTGTACAAAGAGAAAGGCAGCGAGGAGAAAGGAAACACTCTCTAAGTGGAAGGATGAAAAAAACCTCCCGCTCGGGAGGTTTTTTTGTTGGAACTTCAAGGCCGGAATGAACGTCTGTGGGGGAAAGGAGTACGAATGAACACCATCCGCTGGTTTTTCTTTCTGGCGCTCTCCATTCTTATGGTCGCTTCGTGTAATAACGCGGCTGCAGAATTTCACGCGGAACCGCCTGGTGTGATGAGCGCGCAGCACCAAATCTACTCAGGGTCTTCTTCCAGCCCCGTTGCCCATGTATGAATCTCAAGCGCCTCTGAGACGGCCGCTCAAAGCCCTGCCGAGCCATCTCAATTCCGGGACCTTGAGCAGCCATAACCCGGCAGCGTAGATCAGAGCTCCGATCAGAACACCGCCCGGCACGAGGATCCAACGGCTCAGGCTTTCCGAAGCCCCCAGCCAGACAAACAACCCGACTCCCATGGCGAGCGCGGCGATCAGTGACGTGCTGAATCCCAGGGCTATTCGGTCACCCTGGATCCCTTTTAACCGGCTGCGGATCACAATAAACAAGGCTGTTGCCTCCAGGGCTGTCGCAAGAGAATTGGCCAGCGCCAATCCACCATGGGGCATCCAGCCAAATTGTTCAAAGAGTCCGGCAAAACCAAAGCTGAAGATCACATTTAATCCCATGGCAACGGTCCCGATGATGACGGGCGTCTTTGTATCATGCTGGGCATAGAAGATGCGGGTCAGCACTTCCATGATCGAATGCCCCACCAGACCGGCCGTATACCACAGCAATGCCCAGGCGACCATCTCCACTGAACGTTCGTCAAATTCGCCGCGTTGATATAAGAGGCTCACTAACGGTTTCCGCAATAAGATAAGTCCGACGCTGGCAGGCACGGCCAGGAAGATCACGCCGCGTATCGAAGCCGCCAACGCGCTCCGCATTTCGTCCACTTGACCGAGGGCATGCTGCACCGAAAAAGTCGGCATGGCCGCGATCGCCACGGATTGCGCGATCGCGGCTTGTGCCATCAGCATGAGGGAGAAACCAAAATACAGCCCCGTCACACTACCGAGAGTCATTTGTGAAGCCAGCCAGATATTGACCCAGAAGTTCAATTGCACAATTCCGACACCCAGCAGGCGCGGACCCATCAAGCGGATGACTTTCTGTACCGCCGGATCGTTTATCCCGAGATTAAAGGTGTAAACAATTTTTTGTTTAAATAGGCTGGGTAACTGTAAAAGCAGATATAGAGCTGCGCCGATCACCACACCCCACGCCAGTCCGTAGATTCCCATCCGGGGCGTCAACACCAGCGCACCGAAAATGATCCCGAATTGATATAGGGCGGGTGTGAGCGCTGGTATCAGGAAGACCTGGTGTGCGTTTAAGATCCCGACGATCAATCCGCCCAGGCCGAACAATACCACTGAGATGAGTTG
>CAYUUJ010000256.1:0-4393 GCA_964447845.1 uncultured Anaerolineaceae bacterium | reverse complement strand
ATTGCAAATTTGGGGCGCTGTTACGAAAATCGGGATTGAAGGAATTCAGGCTGACGAGAAAATCGGCAGGCGGCGCGTGACTGATCACGGGTCCCGCGATGCTGACCAGGCTCAGGTCATCCCACGGTTCAGCGGGGCGGGACTGCGCCCAGCCGCCCAGCACCTGCACAATACGCTGGAAGCGCGAGAGGCCCTGGGCATCGCGCGCATCCAGGGCGGGACCGATATTGATCGCCACGGTGATCTGCGCCGGCACGGCCATCTCGTCCAGCGCGGTGACGGGGCGGGGCTGGCCGTCTTCGATAACGGTAACAGATTCGGGCGCCAGTCCGGATGCGAACACGCCGCGTGAGTCGAACACATCCATCAAAGCGGAAACGACCGGGAAGGCCGAGGCGTCCGGCGGGTAGAGGTCTATTTTGGCACGCGATTGCGCGTGGGCCGGCCCTGAGAGTCCGAATAGAACGCTCAAGCCGAGCAGGATAACGAGCAGTTTACGCATTCGCTTGGATCGGTGCGGGCGAACTTTCTTTGGAACCGGTCAGACGCAGGTACGTCAACGTCCACGCAGATTCGATATAAGCAGTCAGGATGCCCTGCAGTGTGATCAATACCGGCAGATAGGCCACCACGCACAACCCGGCCACCCACAGAGGCGTGAGGTTTTCAGCCTCGCCAATGCCAAGTGCCAACACAGCCGGCAGGACGATGATGAAAATGGGGATCGCAATGACGAGGCCGGCCATGAAGGATAGCACGAACAGGATCAGCGCCATGATGATGATGGGTCCCAGATTGCTTTTCACCACATTCCAGCCGCGCCGCAAACCGTCCAGCAGACTGAGATCCTCGGTCACGATGGCGACATTAGCCTGTTCGACCACAACCGCCGCCACATATCCGGCTGGGATTAGGATGCAGATCAGAGGCAACAGGCATGCGAAACCTATTCCGGCCGTGAGGACTCCCAGGATGATAATGGGAGCCAAAATCACCAGGAAAGCCAGACCCACCAGGAGTGCGAGCCCGAATACGCGCCAGAAATAGGGGATGCTCTCAGTAAAGAGAGTCCCGAACGAGAGACTGGTTGCGCCCGCCTCAGCTTGTACTGTACCGCGGATCAAACCAATGCGCCCGATCGTGCCAAGGAAGATCGCAAGGATCCACAGCAGTACAACGACAACGATGATGACTGCAATGACCCAGGTGTTATCAGAGAACCATTGCGCGAAATTTTCAAAGGCGCGTTGCATCTCCGGCGAAACCGGTCCATTGGAACCGCCACCTCCACCGCCGCCGCCACCTCCGCTTCCGCCGCCGCTGCTACTTCCGCCCTGGGTACAGCCCGCCAAGATCCCAAAGATCCACAAGACCTTGTGTTTCCAGATGATCTGCCAGGCGCGTGTGAGTACTTCAGCAAAATTAAAGTTCATTTCATGCTCCCTTGCAATTGAAAGTGGTTAGGCATTCGCTTCCACGAACGCCTTGCGCGCTTCGGTGTTGCGCGTCAGGCGCAGATACGTTACCACGAACGTCGAGCGCATGAACGTCAGCGCCGCTCCATTGACGATTGCATACACCGGCAGGAGGGCGGTGGCGCACAGCATGCATGCCAGTACAACGCTCGGATCCGGAGCCTGGTCCAGGATCAGGCTGCTAAACATCACGAACCAGAGCGGGATGAAGATCGGCAGTATCGCGAATCCGCCTACGATCAGGATCGCAAAATACAGAATCAGCCCGATCAGCACGAACTTCCAGAGATGAGCCTTGAACAGTTCCCAGCCGCGCTCGGCCGATTCGCGGGCGCCAAACCCGTCCGCAACCACCGCGCTCTGGGTCAGTTCCGACACGACCCAGGCGGCCAGCAGGATCGGGTATGTAAGGAAATGCATGATGATGGACCCGATGCCCATGGTCACAAACCCCACGACGACCGAGAGTAACTCGAATGCGATCAGGCCGATCAAAGCGATGAGAAAAACCAGAGACGTTCCCCCCAATACCCGCCCGACGTACGGCAGGCTGGATCTGAACAGTTCTCGAAAGCCCAACTTTTCCACACCCGGCTCGGCCTGCAGCGCGCCCAGTGCCATGGCGGTATTCCCAAATAACTGGGCAGTCAGGCTAAGGGTCGTTACGACGAGCGCCACGCCAAAAAAAACCACGCCGAACGCGGGACTCTCGATCAAGCGCACCAGGGACTCAGTCTTTTCGCTGCCGGGCATGCTCATCGGAATAATGAAGAAAAAGATGGGCAGGAAAACGATGATAAGGAAATATGGCAGCGCGCCATAGATCCACAACACCTTATGTTTCCAGGTGATCTGCCAGCCCCGCTTCAACGCTTCGCCGAAATCAAAATTCATGCGTTGGATCCTTCCGGCTCCATCGAGGCAGGCGCTTGAGGAACGACGGGTTTCTGTGTGAGGCGCACGTACGCCAGGTACCATCCGGCTTTCATGAATACAGCCGTCACTCCCTGGATGAAAATAAAGACCGGTAAATACATCAAAACACACAAGCTGGATATCAGGAGCACGATCCCCGCATCCCTGTTTTCAATCAGGGCAAACGGCAATCCGAAAAATGGGATCAGCAAGGGCGCCATGAAAGCCCCCGCCACAAACCCGATACCCAAATACATGATCAGCGCGACCACCAGCAGGTTCAGCATGTTGTGACGGATCACTTCCCAGCCGCGGCGGATGGCATTCTTCAAATTCAAACCTTCCACCACCATGGCCGTTTCAGCCAGCTCCATCCAAACCAGGCCTCCATAGATCAATGGGTACAGGAGGTACGAAAGCGGCGTCAAACAGATAGTTGCCAATCCCATCGTAAGGACCGCACCGATGATCTGGATCCCCGAAAGGATCCCGTTCACCAACAGGATGGTCAGCCCATAAAGCAGCATCATTCCCAGGAAGCGCCAGAAAAAAGGAACGGCCTCGCGCAACAGCCCGCCAAAAGATAATAGTTTTGCGCCCTGTTCCGCCTTGCGCACCCCAAGTATCAGAGCTGCCCGCGTCAGTGAGCCAAGTGCATAGTTGAGAACGATAACCAATAGAAACGCCAGCCCCCAGCCTACCCACACCAGTGGGCTGTCCAGCCAGGACGGCAGCGAGTCCGCAGCGAATATGAAAACACCGGGCACAAACAGTAGCGGGAGGATCAGAAATGCGGACGCGATGCTTAAAAAGCCCAAAACCCACAATATTTTATGGTCTCGGGTGATTTTCCAGGTACTTTTGAGCAATTCATTGATTTCCATGCCTGTCTTGTCCTGAGCACCCCCAAAGACCCGAGTGGGAGTAGGGGCGGGATAACCCAGCCCCTACTCCCACTCGATCGTGGCGGGCGGTTTGCTCGTAATATCATACACGACCCGGTTAATTCCGTCCACTTCGTTCACAATACGGTTGGCCGTCGTAGCCAGCAGCTCGTGCGGCAGGCGTGTCCAGTCGGCCGTCATGAAATCGTCGGTGCTTACAGCCCGGATGGCCGCCGCTTCCTGGTACGTCCGCTGGTCTCCCATCACGCCTACAGAACGGACGGGGAGCAGTACAACGAACGCCTGGGAGGTCTTTCCGCCCTTTCCCAAAAAGCCTTGTCTGGACAACTCCTCGCTCAGGATGGCATCCGCCGCCCGCAAACGACTCAGCCGCTCGCGCGTTACCTCCCCGAGACAGCGCACGGTCAGGCCCGGACCCGGGAATGGTTGCCGCCAAACCAGCGACTCGGGCAGCCCGAGCGCCTCCCCGACTGCCCGCACCTCGTCCTTGAATAAATACCTGAGCGGCTCCACCAGCTCGAACTGCATGTCCTCGGGCAGGCCGCCCACGTTGTGATGTGTCTTGATCTTCTCGGCCTTATTGCGGTCCGGCGCGGACGACTCCACCACGTCCGGGTAGATCGTCCCCTGCACCAGGAAGCGCGGCTGGCCGAGCTGCTTGGCCTGATGCTCGAACACGCGAATAAATTTCTCGCCCACGGTTTTGCGCTTTAGTTCAGGATCGGTCACGCCGGCCAGGGCAGTCAAAAACTCAGCACTGGCATCCACTGTTACCAATTCCGCTCCGAGATGCTCGCGAAATGCAGACGCAACCCACTCGGCCTCGTTCTTCCGCAGCAACCCTGTATCTACGAACACCGCCACCAGCTGATCACCGATGGCTCTGTGCACCAGCGCGGCCGCCACCGACGAGTCCACGCCTCCGCTGACCGCTCCCAGCACGCGCTCTTTGCCCACCTGTGCGCGTATGCGCGCCACCGACTCTTCAATAATGGAATCCGGCGTCCATTCTGATTTTGCGCCGCAGATCTCGATCGCGAAGTACTGCAGCAACTGGATCCCGTTCGGCGTATGATGCACTTCGGGATGGAATTGCAC
>CAYUUJ010000255.1:0-4395 GCA_964447845.1 uncultured Anaerolineaceae bacterium | reverse complement strand
GGACCATCATATGGAGAGCCTGCATACAAATTATTTGCCCGCTTTAAAATAAGTCCGGAAAATCGCTCATGCTATACTTGCAACAATAAATTCCATCTTGTTGATAATTGGTCCGGGAGTGAAAGAATATGGCCAGTGTTCGTTACATGGTCAGCGACGTTGATCAGGCAGTTGAATTTTATACTCAGCAATTGGGATTCGCCCTCACAGAGCGCTGGGGACCCGCCCTCGCCATCCTTTCTAAGGAGGATCTGACTTTGTGGGTCAGCGGACCTCATGCTTCGGCCGCGCGACCCATGCCGGATGGCCGCCTCCCGGAATCGGGCGGCTGGAACCGGTTCGTGATCGAAGTGGAAGACATTCATGCGCAAAGCGTTGCATTGAAGGCTGCGGGGGTCACCTTCAGAAACGAAATTATCACCGGACTTGGCGGGTCGCAAGTATTGATCGAGGACCCATCCGGAAATCCAATCGAGCTATTTCAACCGACATCATAACGAATGAAACCTGTTTTCTTCTCGACCCAATCCAGGTTCCGCGCCTGGCTTCAGAAGAATCATGCAAATAGCCGGGAACTGCTGGTCGGGTTCTACAAAAAGGATTCAGGAAAACCAAGCCTCACCTGGCCGGAGTCGGTGGATGAAGCTTTGTGTTTCGGCTGGATCGACGGTATCCGCAAGAGCATCGACGATGTCAGCTACACGATACGCTTCACGCCGCGCAAACCACGCAGCAACTGGAGCACGGTCAATATTAAAAGAGTCAAAGAACTAAAAATGCTTGGCCGCATGCGTTCCTCAGGAATGAAAGCTTTCGAAGTGCGCGCCGACGAGAAGTCGGCTACCTATTCCTATGAACAACGGCACGCCGCGGACCTGGGGACCACGTTCGAAAAACAGTTTCGCACCGATAAAAAAGCCTGGGATTACTTTCAAGCCCAGCCGCCCAGTTATCGCAAAGCAGCCATCTGGTGGGTGGTGAGCGCCAAGAAAGATGAGACAAAGGAAAAGAGGTTGGCTCAACTGATCCAAGACTCTAAAAATAGCCGGTCGATTCCTCCGCTCACACGTTACCCAAGACCGAAGTGATCAAGTAACCTGATGAATAAATCCCCGACTGCCCTCAAAATACTGCTTGGCGCGGCTGCCGTCTTCTATCTGGCATTCATTTTCCGCACCTCCTTCGATGTGAAGGGCCAGCATTATTTCACCTTGATCGACGACGCCATGATCTCGATGCGCTATGCCCGAAACCTGGCGCATGGTCATGGGCTCGTTTGGAACATCGGCCAGCCACCGGTGGAGGGGTTCACGAATCCGGGCTGGACGCTCGTGATGTCTTTCGTCCATTTATTTCCGTTCGCACCCTCAAACATCTCACTCGTTGTAATGATCCTGGCGGCCGGCCTCTTGCTGGCAAATATTTATGTAGTTTATAAGATCGCCCAGACGCTCACTCCCGAAGCTCAACTCGCGCCCTTGATCGCCGCCACGCTGACCGCTTTCTACTTCCCGCTTGTCTTTTGGTCGTTGCGCGGATTAGAAGTCGGTGCGCTCAGCCTGACCATCAATCTTGCGATCCTGTTGACTTTACGACTCACACGGGACCCAACGCCTGCCACCTCTTCCTGGCTGAGTCTCAGCCTTGGAATTGGTCTGCTGATCCGCATGGACGCGTTTTTGCAGGTCGCGCTCTTACTCTTATTCTTGTTCCTGGTTTTGCGGGAACAGGCGAATCTCAGATATGCATACTTGCCGGTTTTCGTCGCGTTCCTAACCCTGGCCGCAATTTTGGTCTTCCAACACCTTTATTTTGGCGATATCTTCCCCAACACGTATTATTTAAAGGTCAACGGTGTTACGGCTTGGGAACGCATCCGCGCCGGCCTTTTATCACTTAATGACTTTGCTTCCCGGGATTTCCTGATGCCGTTGGTCTTCGCGCTGATCGGGCTGGCTGCCTTCAAACCTCAGCGTTCACGTGAATCACTGCTTCTGCTGGGACTATTTATTGTGCAGGTTGCCTATTCAGTCTGGGTGGGAGGCGATTATGCCGAGGAATTGGTCGACTCGGCCAACCGTTTCATTACCCAGGGCATGCCGGCGCTCTTTATCCTGTTCGCCATTGTCTTGGAGCGTTTTCTGACTTCATCTCGAGCGATCAAACTGAAACCCATCCTGGCTTGCGCGATCGGACTCGGTGCGCTGCTGGTGATCAGCGGCGAGCCGTGGAGCAAGTGGATGATCAGCAACGCGCCTATGCTGCGCACCGACATCCAACGCGTAAAGCTGGGCCTCCACATCCACGCCCACACAGATCCGCGCGCCGTCATCGCCGTCCACGCCGCGGGGCAGATCCCCTACTTCTCGGAGCGGACGACCATTGACCTGCTTGGCAAGAACGATCCCGTGATCGCGAAAGGTCCACCCGCCACCTCGTTCGCTCCGGGTCACAACAAGTGGAATTACGACTACAGCATCCTGCTACTCAAGCCGGATGTGATCGCCGACAATTTCAATCGATTTACGGGTTTTATTGACAATGTGCCTGATTATCAACGGCTGCCCAGCGGTATCTATGTCCGCGTAGACAGCACCCTGGTGGATGTGGACGGGTTGTCCGCAGATTACAAATAAAACCACCAATCGGTATAGCCCGGATTTACTATTTGAAGGATTATCCGTGCGTGCTATACTACGCTTGATTTTTCAACACTGAAAAGAGGTCCATATGAATCGCTACGTGATCGAATCTCCTCATCCGCCGGAAAAATGCGATCAGGCCATCGCGGACTTGAACGCGGCCGGTTACCTGCACCAATTCGAATGGGGTTGCAAAGATAACGAACATACAGCCTGGGCGATCGTGGAAGCTGAAAGTGCGGATCATGCCAGGCAGATCGTGCCATGGTATTTGCGAGACCTGGCGCGCATCGTCGAGCTGGTCAAATTCGAGCTGGCAGATCCAGAGCATCCCAGGAAAAACGAGCCTTGAAATGAAAACTCCCGAAGCTTAGGCTTCGGGAGTTCTTTTATTGGACAGGTTCCGGTTGCCTGGACCTGGCAACCACTTGCTCCAGCATCTCGGTCGTGACGGACTTGGGACGCTCGATCGGGAGCCCCAAAGCCCGCGCCCAAACATAATTGGACGTGACACCCAGGGCTCGTCCGATCCCAAACAGCACGGTATAAAATTTGAACTCTCGCACGCCATAATAATATTGAAGTGTGCCTGAGACGGCGTCCACATTCGGAGCTGGGTCCTTCGCTTTGCCTTGTTCCTTCAGCACTTCAGGCACCACTTGATAAACAAGATCTGCCAGGCGGACCAATTCATCGTCCGGGAAGTAGGATTTGGCGAATTCCAATTGCGCGGTGAAACGCGGGTCTACTACGCGCAAAACGCCATGACCATATCCGGGAATGACCTTACCACTGTTGAGAAAGTCCCAGGCGAATTTTCTTAATTCCTCACGCGACGGTACCCCGCCAAATTGTTCCTTGACCTCGATCAACCAGGCCAGGGCTTCCTGATTGGCGAGCCCGTGCAGTGGGCCGGCCAGACCGTTCAGGGAAGCTGAGAACGACAGATATGGATCGGACAACGCCGAGCCTACGAGAAGCATGGCATGCGCCGAGACGTTTCCGGTTTCGTGATCGGAGTGGATGATGAAATACTGACGCATCAACTCGGCGTACCCCTTTTTGTCGGAGACGCCCATCATTTTTGCAAAATTCGCGCCGTAATCCCATTTTGGATTGTATCTGGGCTTCTTGGTCTCGCCAAAATATTTGTAGCGGTAAATGAAGGCCGCCACGATGGGCAGCTTGGCGGTCAGATCCAGGCTGTCTTCCAAAGCCGGTTCCCAATATTTGTCTTTCTTGATGTCTTCGTGATATTTCGTCCGAAACTGCGAATCTTTGCCAAGCGCCAGCACCGCCTGGGAGAACAGGATCATCGGATGCGTATCCTTCGGCATGGCCTTGATCATTTTGTAAACGTAATCAGGCACGGACGCACGCCTGCCCCATTCGGCTTCCACCTCGAGAGCCTGTTCCTTGGTGGGGACTTCTCCCACCATCAATAAGTAGTACAAGCCTCCGATCATCGGCATTTTTGCGCCGCGCCCTTTGGGCAGCGCTTTCAATGCCTCGGGGATGGACAAACCTCTAAAACGAATCCCATAGGCCGGATCCACATAAGAAATATCCGTCAGCATGGACTTGATATCGCGCATACCCCCCACCACCTGACCCACGGTGACGTCATCCACGATCACATCGCCATGCTCTTTGCTGAGCGTCTTGATGCGCTCACGCCAGCCGGGCAGCCTTGCAGAAATTTGCTCGTGCAGTATCATCTTTTCCTCCGAATTATATGTCATTGCGAGCGATG
>CAYUUJ010000254.1:0-4403 GCA_964447845.1 uncultured Anaerolineaceae bacterium | reverse complement strand
TGGATAACACGGGGCCTGCGGCGGAAACACATCCAAAAATCCGATTTTTTCCGTCTCGTCCGCGGAATCCGTGTACGGAACAGCAAAACCAATAGCCTATAGCTCGTTCTTGAAGGAAGGAAAGCATGAAAGAATTTTTCGCAAAAATGACTCGCAGGACAAAGCTCATCATCGGCGGAGCCATCGCTGTCGTGATCGTAGTAGCCGCCGCCCTGAACGCCGGACGGCCTAATGACGCGGCTTCCCTTTACCAAACAGAGAAGATTGAACGCGGCACCCTGACCGCCACTGTGGGTGCCACAGGGGTGGTGCGTGCGCGCCAGAGCGCCATTCTGGCATGGCAGACGGGTGGGACAGTTGAAGATGTCAACGCGGTTGTTGGTCAGAAAGTCAGCCGCGACGAGGTACTCGCCAGCCTGAATAAAACCTCCGTGCCCCAGAATGTCATCTCTGCGGAAGCCGATCTCGTCACCGCCCAGCAAGCGCTGGACGATCTTCTAAACTCCGACACCGCCCGGGCACAAGCTCTGATCGCTTTGAAGGATGCCCAGGATGCCTACGACCGCGCCTTCGAATATCGTGAATCATTGAACGGAAAGATCGATCTTCAGAGAGTGACATTCGTTACTATCCAAGGCCAGCAGATCCCGCGCATCAAATACTATAAGGGATTTGCGGATGCGGAGACGATTGCCAATGCCGAGGATGATATGGCTCTCAAAAAAGCGCAGTTGGAAGATGCCCAGCGCGCCTACGATCGTGTCAAAGATGGTCCAAACCCTGCGGACGTTGCTGCTGCCGAAGCGCGCGTCGCCGCAGCCCAGGCCACTCTAAATATGGCGCGCATCATTTCACCGATCTCGGGCACGATCACTCAAGCCGAACCCATGGCGGGGGACCAGGTGTCCGCTGGTGATGTGGCTTTTCGCGTAGATGACCTTTCGCGCCTGCAAGTGGACGTAGAGGTTTCAGAGGTGGATATTAATAGTTTATCCGATGGACAAGAGGTGAATCTGACCTTTGATGCGATCCTGGATAAAGACTACCACGGACAGGTCATAGAAGTAGGCCAGGCGGGTGAAACTGCGGATGGCGTGGTCAGCTTTACGGTCACGGTGGAAATTATGGACGCGGATGAGCTTGTAAAACCCGGGATGACCGCCGGCGTGAATGTTGTGGTGAACGAACTGAATGACGTCCTGCTGATCCCGAACCGCGCCGTTCGTGTGGTGGAAAATCAAAGGGTCGTATACGTCCTTCGAGACGGCCAACCGGTCAGAGTCGACGTGCGCCTTGGTCAATCGTCAGGCACGATGAGCGTGGTCATTGGCGGCGAGCTCAAAGCCGGCGATCTTGTGATCCTCAATCCACCGAGTGAAGGCGGAGGTCCGTTTGGCGGCTAAGACCGACTGGGTTATCGAAGCCCGCGACCTGACGAAGGTTTACATGATGGGCGCAATGGAAGTGAACGCATTGCGCGGCGTTTCGTTCAAGATCAAACGCGGCGACGCGGTCTCCATCATGGGACCTTCAGGCTCCGGGAAGACCACCTTGATGAACACACTGGGCTGCCTGGACCGGCCGACCGCGGGTGAATATATTTTGGACGGCGAGCCGGTGGCAGCGCTGAACGATGATCAGCTGGCCAGTATCCGCAATCGCAAAGTCGGCTTTGTGTTTCAAAGCTTTAATCTGCTCTCACGCCAGACCGCGGTGGGCAACGTCGAATTGCCGTTGCGGTATGCCGGGTTTACCGAAGGGCGGCGTGAGCGTGCAGTGGATGCGTTGAAAGCCGTGGGGCTGGCTGATCGCCTGGAGCATCGACCTTATGAGCTCTCCGGCGGTCAACAGCAGCGCGTGGCCATCGCACGTGCGCTGGTTAACAACCCCGCCATCATCATGGCCGATGAACCAACCGGCAATCTTGATTCCAAAGTTGGCAAGGAAATTATGAACCTGTTGTTATCCCTTAATCGAGAACGCGGCACCACGTTGATCATCATCACGCATGACCCGCTGATCGCCGAACAGACACGCCATGTGATCCGCTTGCGGGATGGGTTATTGGAGGATAAATGACTTTTGCACAAGCGTTTCTCGAAGCGCTTGAGAGCCTGAGTGGAAATAAAATGCGCTCCGGCCTGACGGTGTTAGGGATTGTGATCGGGGTGGCGGCTGTGATCGCCATGCTGGCGGTCGGCCGTGGTGCGGAAGCATCAATAACAGGCTCTATCTCAAGCATCGGCACCAACCTGCTATTTGTTTTCAAGGGTGGGATGGAGAATGGTGGTCCCGGTGCACCGCATAGCATCACCACCAATGACCAGCCGCTGACCCTGGAGGACGCGGATGCGCTGACCGATCCTTTGCAGGCGCCTTCCGTGTTGGCCGTGGCTCCCGGTTTGCAAGCCAACGGTTTGATTACTTATGGTGTCGAGAGTGCCTCCACCACGGTCATCGGATCCATGCCGGCGGAATCCACGGTCCGTAATTATGTGTTGATCGAAGGCGAGTTTATTAGCGAAGAACATATCCTTGGTCGCGCTTCCGTGGTCGTATTGGGTCCTGAGGCAGCGGACAATTTATTTGGCCGTCACGTGGCCGTCGTTGGCGAGACGATCCGCATCGAAGGCCAGCCCTTCCGCGTGATCGGCGTTTTGGAGCCCAGGGGAGGCGGCGCATTTGGCAGCGAGGATAACCAGGTCTTTATCCCCCTCACCACGGCGCAAGCAAGTCTGATGCGCCGTGCTACCCGGAATGAGGTGGACATCATCTACGTTCAGGCCGTCAGCGCGGAGGCGGTGCCACAAGCTGCCGAAGAGGTCTCACAGATCCTGCGCCAACGGCATCGCGCGCCGATCGGCGACGATGACTTCACAGTTTTCACACAGCAGCAATTCCTGACCACCTTCTCCACCATTACCGGTGTGCTGACGATCTTTCTCGGCGGCATCGCGGGTATTTCCCTGCTGGTTGGCGGTATCGGCATCATGAACATCATGCTGGTCTCGGTCACAGAGCGGACGCGCGAGATCGGTTTGCGAAAAGCACTCGGGGCGCGCAAGCGCGATATCCTAATCCAGTTCCTTACCGAGTCTTCCTTATTGAGTTTGATCGGTGGCATCATCGGCATCATGTTGGGCTGGTTGATCGGTTTTACGGTGGGGCAGATCGCCGCCGCCACGGGCACGGACTTTACACCGGTGGTAAGTTTGGACGCGATCCTGCTGGCTACAATTTTTTCCGCAGCAGTTGGTCTCTTTTTTGGAATCTACCCGGCCAATCGCGCGGCAGGCCTGGAGCCGGTTGAAGCGCTGAGATACGAATAATGAATGATGATTGCAAAGTGCAAAGTGCAAAATGATGAATGATTGCTATTTACTGATTTCCAAATCCTGATAAAATCAGGCGATGCCTGACTATAGAGTATTGATCACAGATGGCCTCGACCAGACCGGTCAGGCCATTTTACGCGCCGCCGCACAGGTGGATGACCGGAATAATATTTCAGCCGACGAATTGCTCAAGGCCGTTCCGGATTATGAGGCGTTGATCGTTCGCGGCCGGACCAAGGTGACTGCTCCCGTTTTCGAGGCCGGTACGCGCCTGAAGGTCGTCGGCCGTGCCGGGGTCGGTGTGGATAACATCGACCTGGTCGCTGCAAAAGCGCGCGGCGTGACTGTCGTAAACGCCCCGGTCTCCACCACGCTGGCGGTGGCTGAGCTGACCTTTGGGTTGATGCTGGCACTTGCGCGTGAGATCCCGCGCGCCGATGCGGCTATGAAGCAGGGTCAATGGCTGAAAAAAGAGCTGGAAGGCGTCGAGTTGAACGGCAAAACGCTTGGCATCATCGGCGTAGGCCGGATCGGCATGGAAGTGGGAAAGCGCGCCGCCGTGTTTGGCATGAACATCGTCGCGTATGATCCACTGGTATCCGAAGACGAGATCAAGAAACGTGGCGCAGAGCCCGTCACATTGCAGGATCTTTATGCCTGGTCTGATTTTATTTCCTTGCATTTGCCTTTGAGCGTGGATACACGCGATATGATCGGGCGCCTGGCATTTTCAGAAATGAAGGACGGGGTACGAATTGTATGCGCAGCTCGCGGTGGTATTATTGACGAGTCCGCCTTGCTGGAAGCATTGAATTCAGGCAAAGTAGCAGGTGCAGGCTTGGACGTTTTTGCGAGCGAGCCGCCCGGCGCAACCGATCTGATCAAACATCCGAAAGTGATCGCCACGCCACACGTCGGCGCACAGACCGTCGAAGCGCAGGCACGTGCATCCGAAGATATTGCCAACGAAGTATTAACCGCATTGAGGGGCGAACCACTTCACTGGCGAGTGGCATAACTCCATGTCATTGCGAGCGCGGTGTTCGTCCGCCCGAAGCAATCTCCTTG
>CAYUUJ010000253.1:0-4406 GCA_964447845.1 uncultured Anaerolineaceae bacterium | reverse complement strand
TCGCCTTCGCATCATACCAGCGTTCGTTGGCGTAAATCTGGCCGCCGCGGCGCAGCCCTGCCATAGTCTCGACCAGGCCGGCAGCGGATACCGCCAGGATGAGCGCGGTCAACCCAATGACAATCACGCGTCTTGTTTCGTGTTTTGCAAAGCGACTTAACCCGTACGCCAACAACAGCAGTAATGAGACAAAGACCGGGGCCAGGATACGAAGTTGAAAGCGGGTGGCCGGATCGAAGAAGGTCATGGCCGCGATCAGAGCACACAGGTACCCAAAGACGTATAAACCGTTCAGCAAAGAAATGACTTCGGGCTTCGATGTAGCTTTCGGGCGCAACATACGACGCGAGCTGACTTGCAGGACCCACATCAACAGACCTGCCGCGAGCAGCACGGCGATGATCTCAAACAGTCCATGGATTTTAAGCAAACTATTCTGCCACTGATCCACAGGTACGATCAAACTCGAAAATGTACGAATCCCCGTACGGATATTTTCTTCAGTGACCGGATGCCAGCCAAGCGCGCGATTTGTGCCTGCCCCACCCACGAGACGATTACGGATCGCCCAGGCAGCCATCCATGGTAATGTACTGGCGATCAGGATTGCGGAGCGTGTCAGGCGCGTACGGAGATGATCGTGCAGAATGAACAGCGCGGCCACGCCTGTAACCAGTAAAGCCAGAGCGGCATAGCGCGTAAGATACGCCAGGCCGATGGCGCAGCCAGCTGCCCCCAGAAAGAGGAGACTCTTACCTCTTTCCTCTTTCCTGGTAATAGAGGAAGACCCGGTAAAGTACAGATCCAGTAGCAGAAATGTAACCAGTGTAAAAAAGATATAGAGCGGCTCGCTCATGGCATTCGAATGAACCCGCAGGAGCGAGGCAGTCAGCAGGAACAACACCGCCGTCAGCAGACCTGCCAGGCGCGAACCTGTCATGCGCAACGCGAGCCAGCCCATCAAAAAAGTGTTGAGACCGAAGAGCAGTCCGTTGAGCAGACGCGCGCCGCGCAGCGGATCCAGCCCGGTCAGCAAACCGACCAGGGTCAGTGCGCCCGGAAAACCGGGAGGGAAATGTGTCACCGGCCCGGCGCTGACGATCCAGATCTCGCGATAGCCGTCACCGTTCAAGAGGCTGCGCGCGCCGGCGATGTAGGCGATCGAGTCATCGTTGAGACCAAGCCCTTGCGGGGTGCTGTAAAAAAGCAACCAGACCCCCAATCCAGCGAGCAAAGCCAGAGCCGCGAAAAAAGCCCAGGGGTATCGCAACAGGTTGGGGGTCCGGGAAGAAGCGTTCATTCGTCGAAGAACTAAGAGACTATCCGTAAACCCACCACGAAGTCACCAAGGCACAAAGACACAAAGAGTTTTTCTTTTAGTGTCTTCGAGACTTTGCCGTCTCGCACCGGCGTATCGCCGCTGCTCGCGGCACGAACGGCGTGTCTTCGTGGTAAGAAACTCATGGGGCACGGATGGCCTTTATATCAACGGCCGGATGTAACCCTGTTCTTCAAGGTAAGCCACCAGGGCGCGGGCATTGTCCTCGGGCGTCGAGCCATATCCTTTAAGTGTGATCTCAGGTTCGATCGGCGGTTCGTATGGATCATCCACACCTGTAAAGCCCATCGGATGACCTTCGACCATGGCCTGGCGCGCCTTGGCATACAAGCCTTTCACGTCACGTTCTTCACAGACTTCCACTGGTGTATCCATGTAGGCCATGATGAAGTTATCGCCCACCATCTTGCGGGCTTCGTTGCGCGCCGAACGATACGGGCTGATAGCCGCGCAGATCACCGCGCCGCCGGCGTGCACGATCTCGCCGGCCACAAAGCTGATGCGCAGGATGTTGGTATCGCGATCCTCCTTGCTGAAACCCAGGCCTTTCGAGAGGTGCGTACGGACGACGTCCCCATCCAGAATGCTGATCTCGCGCCCGCGCTCGAGCAATAACGAGGTGAGCACCTGCGTGGTGGCGGATTTGCCCGAGCCGCTCAGACCGGTGAACCAGATGCAAAAGCCCTGTTTGTGGCGCGGCGGGTACATCTCGCGCAGGATCTCGGCAGTCTCGGGCCGTGTGAACCATTCGGGCAGAAGATTGCCCCTGGCCAGATAATCATCGCGCACCTGCGTGCCGGAGATATTGAGCGTCTTGGCACCTTTCGGTACGTCCTTGTTTTCGACGTAACGTTCTTCATCCGGCAGATAGACAAGCTCCTCGAAGGGGATCATCTTGACGCCCAGGTCCGCTTCGTGTGCTCTCATCGTCTCCTGCGCGGCATACGGACCGTAGAACGGCTTGCCCGTCGAATCATTTCCCGGGCCGGCATGATCGCGCCCGACGATGAAATGATTGGCGCCAAAATTACGCCTGATCAACGCATGCAGGACCGCTTCTTTCGGGCCGGCCATGCGCATCGCCAGCGGGAGCAGACTGAGCAGGGTGTTGTCCTTTTCGTAATAATTATCGACCAGGGCCTTATACACGCGAACGCGCGTGAAGTGATCCACGTCGCCGGGTTTGGTCATACCCACCACCGGGTGAATGATCAGCGAGCCTTTGACCTGCGCTGCGGCGCGCTTGGTCAACTCTTCATGAATGCGATGCAGGGGATTGCGGGTCTGGAAGGCGACCACGTTTTCGTGGCCCATCTTTTCAAGCAGAGCTCGTACTTCAGCCGGCGTGCGGCGCAGGTCAAGAAAGTCGTGATACCTTGGCAGGTTGATCACGTTCAATGGGCCGCTGATACAAACCTTTTCCCAGCGCGCCATCTCGGAGACCATCGGATGCTTGGGATCGGTGGAGCCGTAGGCCAGCGCAGCTTCGGTCTCCGCGTCCCAATGGTAGACCTCGTTGAGGGTCATAATGGCGATCACGTCGTTATTGGCGTCGCGCAGGACGATGTCCTCGCCGACGGTCGGCAGATTTTTGGGATCAGCCGTCAGGGTGATAGGCAGCGGCCAGAAGGTCCCATCCGCCAGGCGCGATTCGTGCAGCACGCGCTCGTAGTCGGCTTTGCCCATAAAGGTTGTCAGGGGTGAGAAGCCGCCTGTGGCCAGCAACTCAAGGTCACACAGATTACGCATCGTGATCTTGATCGACGATAATTGTGCAGTGTGAGCCAGCAGGTCTTCGCGTTCCTTACCGGTGACCACCAGGTTCACCAGTTTGCCCCCGTAGGGGGTGATGAGTGTTGCTTTCGACATTCTGTTCTCCATGAAATTAGAATTACTGGCTAACGCCGGTGAAACAGGCGGTTTTCTCCAGACGTGAGGCAGAATTATACTTCAAAATTCAGCCAATGAATTTTAGATTTTGGGGGGCAGATGTCATTGCGAGGAGGGGCGTTACTACGCCACGACGTGGCAATCTCCCGTTAATTTGGAGATTGCTTCCCGCGGGGATGCTACGCGATCGTCGGCTCGGTCTCGATACGGCCTCGAAAAGCTCTCGGCCTACGCGACCAGCGCCTCCTCGCAATGACATGTGTGCTTACGATATAATCCCGCTCAGCCTCCATGAAGAACCCCAAGCTTATCCGCAATCTGCTTTTCGGCCTGCTCTTGCTGGGCTTTTTTTATTATGCCTATCGCTACATCGAGTCGACGGCTTTCCTGATCGGCGGTGAAAAATATTACGTCCTTTTCGACGATGCCATGATCTCCATGCGCTACGCCTACAATCTGGCGCACGGCCTGGGGGCGGTTTGGAACGCCGGCGAGCGCGTGGAAGGGTTTACGAATCCGCTGTGGGTGGCGTTCATGGCGCTGGTCCACCTGCTCCCCATCCCGCTCGCAAAAACCAGTCTCGTCATTCAGATCAGTGGAGCGATCTTTCTGGCGGCCACATTATATTTTGTGCGGCTGATCGTCGAACACTTCACCGATGACCTGTTGAGTATGCTGGCCGCGGTGACGCTGACAGCTTTCTATCAACCGCTGCACTCCTGGGATTTGTTGGGCATGGAGGTCAGCTTGTTGGGACTGATCCTGACCGCGGCAGTCTGGCTGATGCTCAGGAATGAAGGACGCTTCAATCCCGGCGCCCTGGTTCTGCTGGCCGTTTCGACGCTGGTCCGCTTCGACATGGCGGTCCCGTTTCTCGTGATCCTGACAGTTTTGGCCTTGACCCAAAAACAATACCGCCAACAATATTTAATATGGGGATTGGGCCTGCTGATCCTATTCCTCGGCGGACAAACCATCGGGCGTTATTTATATTATGGCGAGCTGCTTCCCAATACTTATTACTTGAAGGTGGAAGATTGGCCATTCGCTTTGAGAATCCTGCGCGGCCTGTACGCGCTGGTGTTATTTATCTATTATTCAAATTGGGTGCTCTTCCTGCTCCCGCTCAGCCTTTTCTTTTTCCGCCGGGATTGGAAGGTGACGCTGCTGCTGGCCG
>CAYUUJ010000252.1:0-4428 GCA_964447845.1 uncultured Anaerolineaceae bacterium | reverse complement strand
TTGATTGAGACGCGTGCCATTCGTGGAACCCAGGTCCTCCACCCACCACTGTCCGTGATGATAACTCAGGCGCGCATGGCGGGCGGAAGCCGTGTCGTCAACGATGGCGACATCACATATGGGATCACGGCCGAGCGTGATCTCCGCCTGGATAAAGTGTTTGACAATGGGATCCCCGCGTGTGTCCGGGACGGTAAGGCTGATCTCTGGAGCCCGCCGAGAGGTTATTTTTTCGGCTTCCAGTTGCAGGCTTTGCCATAAAGTATATAATGCCCAGCCGAGGAACCCATACAGGCTCACAGCCATGAGCACGCGCAGGGCCAGGACGATCGGGCCGCTCATTTTTTCTTGATTTTGGCTGTCGACCGATCTTTGATAATGGCAGTCGGGCGTTCACCGGTGGCTTGTAGGGGGGAGGTTTCGATCAGGTCCGGCCGAGGGGGTGGGTTATCCTGACCGAAGATCAGAGCAACGCCGGCCAGCGAAATTACGTCTCCCGGATAGAGAACCGTCTGATTGGCGCGCTGCCCGTTGACAAAGGTTCCGCCGGTGGAGTTTAAATCGAACATCACGAAGCGGCCATTGATGGCGCGTAATTGTGAGTGGTTTCGGGAAACGCGAGGATCGTCGATCACCAATTGATTGTCCAGTCGGCGGCCGATATTGATCACGGACGTCTTCAACGGGAATACTTTAACTCCCTCAATGATCAGAAAGGCGTTCTCCGGAATATGGTCACTCTCCTGGGAGTCAGCGTTTTCGTCCGGATTTCCTTGTGTTTCTGCCATGGGTTCCACCCTTTGGGATGCCATTACATTGGCATCCTTGAGAGACAGCGATTTGTCGGTAGAAATGGTAATCGTCGGCCCGCTCGAAAATTTGTAACCGGCTTCCCCACCGACTGTGTTTAATACATCGATCAAGGTTTCAATGATTTTTGATTCGCGCCAAACCGCAGCTGATCTTGGATTGACGATAATCGTGTATACATTAGGTGCCAGCAGGCTGCCGTCCTCGAAGGTGACCAGATTGCCCTGCATGGCTGCCGCTAATTTTTGGATCACCAGGTCTTCCAGCTTCTGGCCGGGCAAAATACTTAACAGGCGGACTTCGATGAGAGTTTGCAAACGAGATTCGAGTTCGTTTAGATTCATTGTCAGACCCGAATGTATTATAGGGGGGACAGATTAATTCCGCAAGTCTCCATTTGCCGACATGGGGGCGGCTTATATCGGACATAATTTCCTCATTTGAAGTGTTAATTTGTCGAATTTATACTGAAAATCCGCAGTTCGGACATTTCATTTCGCCCCTTTTAATTGCAAAACCGCATCTTGAGCATCCGGTTGGTTGTTTGCCGCCCAAAGGCGCACCGCAGGCAATACAGGATGGTTCGCTAAGTGAGTTGGCTGCGCCACAATAATCACATTGCATGCGATTCAGGCGTTCTGACAAGGCGTGGGAGGCGCCGGCTGCCAGGGAGGTTTGATTAATGACCTGCCAAATTTGATCGCCGATCTGTAAACTCTCGATATCCTGGGCCAGATCATCCAGCCGATGCAGGAGCGCGAAGGGATTCCGAAGCGCTGTCAACGCGGTTACTCCAAAACTGGCGGCCAGGCTGAACCATGCCTGCTGGCCAAGCTCGACCATGATCCCATCCTCCACTTTCTGAATGGTCACAGTTAACGCTGTTTCCCCTCCGGAGGGTGCGCCAGGACGGGTACCGATCTGCACCACGAGTTTTTCGCTCTGCCCGAGTGCTTGCGCGCGTAAATTACCGCGATTAAATTCAGCTAAGAGAGCCTGTGCCAGGTCCGTCGGAGTGATCGCACCATAAAAAAATTGCCGTTGCATAAGTGGATTATAATCGCCTTCTCGATTTTCTCTCTGAATATATATACGATGATCAAACGAACTAGGTTTCATAATTTTTCCTGGATTATCCTGCTGGTAACCCTACCCGCGTTGGCGTTTGTCGCGCCCGATCAATCGATCGTCCTGGCTCAAGCGGCCTCTCCAACACCCACAACAGGTACATCGGATGGTATGTTTATTACGGTCATATCAACCGAACCTCAGATCAATGTCCGTGGCGGTCCGAGTTCTGTGGCGTATCCCATTGTCGGGTTTCTTATTCAAGGGGCCAGCGCGCCCGCGCTCGGCCGTTCTCCGGGTGGCGATTGGATCCAAATCCGGTTTGACGCCGCCCTTGAAGGAGTTGGCTGGGTTTACTCTCCTCTGGTCGCGGTTTCACCGGGGACATTGCGCATCGTCGAACCGCCTCCGACCCCGATCCCGCCCCCGACTTCGACCATCGATCCAACCCTGGCCGCACAGTTCAATACCCTGCCCACATCAACCCGTCTTCCGACATTTACCCCGCCTGCAATCTCTCAGGTCGCGCCAATTTTTACAGAATCTCCATCACCTGGGTCGGAGATCGCCATACCCATGGGAATGATGATCCTGGCGTTTGCATCGATCGGATCCATTGGATTCCTTATGTCGCTCTCGGGACGTCGTTAAAAGCGCAAGCCTGCCTATGTCCCAAAATTCAAAAATTTCCATTCTGATCGCGGCTGTGTGCGCCGGAATACTTTTGGGTTTTCCGGTCCCTGGCAAGCCTGGGAGTGTGTACGCCCAGCAGCCGACAGGCTCGGTCCCCACGGTCACCGGTACGCCTCCAGGTGCGGTCATTCGTGTCGACCTCAGCCTGGAGCAGATCGAGGTTTATGCAGGACCCAGCACTTATCTTTACCCCGCTATCGGCGTTATGTTGGCCGGCCAGGAAGCACCCGCGCTTGGGCGTTCGCTGGATCAGAGCTGGATCCAGATCTACTATCCGGGCGTGCCCGGTTCGGTAGCCTGGGTTTATGCTCTGTACGTGTCACTTTCACGCGGCGGTTCGCTGCCGATCCTCGATTCCCCTCCCACCCCGACACCTGCCTCCACGCCTACCATCGACCCAACCCTGGCTGCCGCGTTTATCGCTCCTGAAACCGCGACCCGTCTGCCCACCTTCACTGCACCCGCGCCCCTGGTCCTGCCGTCGTTCACGGATCAAACTTCAGCAGCCAACCGAATTCCCATCGGATTGTTGATCTTTGGTTTTGGGTTTGTTGGAACACTGGGAGCAGTTATCTCCTTCCTGCGAGGAAGGTAATTATTTAAAAAATAAAGGCCGGGCAAGAGCCCGGCCTTTATTTTAGTGGTTGATTTGAATAACTTAGTTCTTGCACGAGCAGGAACCGCCACAACCACATCCACCTTCGCCGTGTTCGTGTCCGTGTTCTTGCTTGGGCAGGTTCGGGCTGTCCACCATAAATCCTGCTCCACGAGTGGGATCGTTGACGAAGTCTACTGTGGCGCCGCGTAGATAATCCATGGAAACACGATCCACCACCACTTTGACGCCGCTGGAGTCAAAGGAGGTATCCGCATCACCGAAGTTGTTATCCAACGCCATTCCGAAATTCACACCGCAGCAACCACCCCCGGCTACATAGACGCGTAAAGCATAGCCTTCCAAATTGCGCTGAGCAAGGATGTCTTTTACTGCCTGAGCGGCGGTGGTCGTGAGTGTAAAGGTCTGAGTTTCAATTTCCTGGAGCATCTGTTTCTCCTAGTTGTCTAGTTGATGAGCCTATCATATCAAATTCGGTATGGGTTGTCAACATCAGCGGGGATCGTTATTCTTGACACAATCAAGTTGCAACTGTAAAATCCGCTTGCTCTGTTTGGGCGCTCGCCTAGACTCATTTTATCATTCGGGAGGAATCACCTGATATGTACGCAATGGAAGGACTAACTCAGCTCGAGGCGGTTGCGATTTGGACCGTTTTTGGCGTTGCGATCCTGGGTCTGTTGTATGCGGTCTTCCTGCGCAGCCAGATCATGCGCGAAGACAGTGGCACGCCCAAGATGCAGGAGGTCTGGCACGCCATCAAGGATGGCGCTGATGCCTATCTGAAGCGTCAGTTGAGCACCATCTGGCCGCTCATCCTGATCCTGGCAGTGGCGTTGTTTATGTCGGTTTACATCGTCCCGCCATCTGCGGAAGCGCTGGAACGATTCTCCAGTTTTAGTTCGGACCAGGTCCGTTTGATCATCGGTTTCGCGCGCGCGATCGCATTCATCATGGGTTCGGTTTTCTCGCTTACAGTCGGTCAATTGGGGATGCGGATGGCGATCGAAGGGAATGTGCGCGTCGCCTCCGCTTCCAAGCGGTCCTTCGGTGATGCGCTGCGGATCGCTTATCGAGCGGGCACGATCACCGTTCCCGTGGCCCCCGCCGGCCGTTTAGGCGGCGCGCTAGGCGCCTGCGCAAACGTGGGACCGACAAGCGCTAACGAAAGTGCAACAACCGCGATGCCCTCGCCCGCGAAGCGGGAGAGGGATAGGGTGAGGGCCGCTACCACCCCTTCC
>CAYUUJ010000251.1:0-4439 GCA_964447845.1 uncultured Anaerolineaceae bacterium | reverse complement strand
GAAGAAAATGAACGCCGCCGCAGGCAGGATCACGCGCAAAGCGCTCGTGAAATATTCCCTTGCAACCCGGCCGGCGAAACTAAGCGGGACAATGATCGCCAGCAGAAAAAACTGGGACGTCCAATACCAGGGGCTGAAAATCGAAACAAGAATAATGCTTAAAGCCAGGGTCAGTTTGGTGAGCGGGTTGAGGCGATGCAGGGCGCTATCGCGTTTGGCGTAAAAAGAAAGTCGTTCGTGCATATTGTTGACCGTCCATCCGCTTGTCTTGCAGGGTAAATTAAGAGGATGCCCTGGATTATAAGCGTAAAAAAATCAGGCTTCACGAAGCCTGATTTTTTACTAAACCACCTTATTTCCTAGCCCGCAAGCATGTTGCGAACCACGAAGCCGAGGATGATGACGATCACGACAACCACGAGCGCGATCACCAGCTGCGTTGTGTTGTTGCCGGCATCTGTTTCCGCATTCTCCGGCCGCGGGAAGCGGGCGATCAAACGCTTGGAGAGGCCCTGCACAATGGCAAAGGCCAGCATGGCCGTGGCGATCTTATCCACCGGCTCGACGAGAAAGCCTGTGCTCAACACGGCAGATACGACGTCCTGTCCGGTTTGGAGCAGGTAGGCGGTAATAAATGAGGATCCACTGGCTGTGATGCCGCCATAAAGGTAGACTGCGATGGGGGTTGAGACGATCGCAGCGGTCAGCGCAATGAGAAAGCCTGAGAGAATGACCTTCCACCAGTTCTTGAACCAACCTGCATTGGCGCATAAACCTGCCACCAGGCCGATGAACAACGCCACAGGCCACCAGGGCAGGGAATCCGGGTTAAACAGACCCCAGATGGTGTTGGAAAGAGCGCCAGTCAGCGCGCCGGCCCAAGGTCCGCAGAGAATACCCACGAGCACGGTGCCGATCGAATCGAGATAGACAGGTAATTTAAGATAAACCACGATCTGCCCAAGCACGATATTGATGGCGATCGCAACCGGGATTAGCACCCACGTCATGGTCGTAAAATCTTTCCTGATCTTGTCAAACATTCTCACCTCCGTAAAAAATAATGAATAGACGACTTTATGATAATAACACCCTTTTTTCCAAAGGTCACGAAAGTTCTTTGGTGAGATTCTCCATGCGCGCCAAGAACAACTCGATGAAATCGCGGGCCCGTACGCCGAGCGCCACCTTCAAGTTGGCGGGCTGCTTGGTGAGGTTGTAGAAGTCTGCAAACGTATTGCCCATCGAGACCCCGCCGCTGATGTCGACGTCCACATATAGATCCTGGTAATCGCAGAGTTCCGGCATGAAAGTCACCGCCAGTGTCAGGGCGTCGTTGATGATGCAGCCCTTGATCTTCTGGTGCTCATCGTGGAATTCCATGTAGAAGCGCGTCGAGTCGGCGATGAAGGTCGAGATGGGCGAGTCGATCTTCTGCAGGCGCTGCACGTCAGACTCGGTCAGAATACAATCATAGGTCACATCCAGCGGGGTGAGCGTGATCGGCGCGCCGGAATGGAACACGATATGCGCGGCATGCGGGTCCACGTAAGTATTGAATTCGGCCAGCGGCGTGGTGTTGCCTTCATGGCGGATGGCGGCGCCCATGATGTAGATCTCCTTGACCGCCTCGATGATACGCGGTTCCTTGCGCATGGCCAGCGCGAGGTTGGTCAGCGGACCGATTGCTGCCAGCGTGATCTCCCCGGGTGCGGCCATGATCTGTTCGATTAGAAAATCGCTTCCGTGCTGGACTGCGGGTTTGGTCCCGGGACGCGGCAGCTTCGCGTACCCTAACCCCGTGTCCCCGTGTGTTTCCGGCGCCAGCAAAGTTGGCTGCACCAGCGGCAGTTGACAGCCCGTAGCGACCGGGATGTGGGTCGCGTTTGCGAGCTCAAGAATGGACAGCGCGTTGAGGGTGCCCTGGTCTGCCGAACAGTTGCCGTGCACCACACTCAAGCCTTCGAGCTTAAGTTCAGGCGAAGCCAATGCCAACAGGATGGCGAGGGCGTCGTCAATGCCGGGGTCGGTGTCGATCAGGATGCGTTTTGTCATATTGTGAGCATGTCATTGCGAGGAGGCTTTGGTCGAGGCCTTCGGTCGAGACCAAGGTCGGCGTGGCAATCTCCTCGTTAAGGACGAGATTGCTTCGTCGTCGCTACGCTCCTCCTCGCAATGACATTAGATTTTCCACATCTTCTTTGGTCGGTAACGAAGGCTGCGCGCCGAATTTCGTGGTCGCCAGCGCGCCGCAGGCATTGGCATAGCGCACAGATTCCTCCAGCCCAAGGCCGCGCAGCAGGGCGGAGGCGAACCCGCCGATAAACGCGTCGCCGGCCGCGGTCGTGTCCACAACATCTACTTCGAAAGGGGGGATATGTTTGGCTTCGTCCTGCGTGACCAGGAGCGCGCCCTGCGCGCCCAGCGTGACGATCACCGTTTGCGCGCCTTTGGCGATCAAAGCCCGCGCGGCGCGTTCCGCGGACGAGACGTCGCTTACGGGGAGGCCGGTCAATAAATTCAATTCAGACTCATTCGGGAGTAGGAAGTCGGACTGGGCGATCAACTCGTCGGGGAGCGCGCGGGCCGGCGCGGGGTTGAGCAAAATCCGGATGCCTTTCTCCTTTGCGGTGGCAGCTGCGTGTAAAACCGTCTCGAGCGGGATCTCCAATTGGAACAGGACCAGTTCCACATCCGCGAAAGAAGCGGGTTTCACATCCTCAGGCCGTACTTTTCCATTTGCACCCGGCGAGAGGACGATGCTGTTCTGCCCACGCTGATCGACGATGATCATGGCCGTGCCGGTGGAGGCATCCTCGCGCTTGATCTGTTTGGTATCCACGTGATTATTCTTGAGGTTGTCGAGCAGGAGCTCACCGAAGTTGTCTTTGCCCACCCGCCCCAACATGGCCACCGATGAACCCTGTCGCGCGGCGGCCACAGATTGGTTGGCTCCTTTGCCGCCGGGCAGGATCACAAGGTCATCGCCCGTGATCGTTTCGCCCGGCGCGGGGAAGTGTGGCGCACGCACCACCAGGTCTGCGTTCAGGCTGCCGATCACGAGCACATCTGCCATGATGCATTCATCTTAACATGATTTTTATTGGAACAGTCGGAAGGAAAATAAAAAGCCCCACACATGTGAGACTTTTAGTGTGCCCCCAAGGGGACTCGAACCCCTGTTTTGGCCTTGAGAGGGCCACGTCCTGGGCCACTAGACGATGGGGGCTAGTGAGCGGTGAATTCTATCATCCCGTTTTTATATAGTCAATCAAGCAGGCGAATAACAACTACATCATATGGTATGACGTTCAAAACGCTGACAGACATCCCGCGTGTAGCGGATGAAATCCAGCGTTTCGTTCAAGATATCCACCGCTGCGTCGTGTTCCATGGCCAGCGACTTCTCGATCAGTCCCCTCCAGCGGCCATCGAGCGCTTCGATCGCCCAACGCGCAGAGACCGGCTTCGAAGCGATCAGGCCTTGGTCCAGCGTGTAGAGCGTTCGGCACATGGTCAGCACTGCGAAGGCTTGGTATCCGCCATTTTTTAGAAATTCAGGTTTATCGAGCATCGGCGCCCACCATTCATCCATGATCCGGAGCACGGATTGTTTCAGGTGTTCGGGTGGGACGGGATCGATTAAAGTTTCCGGTGCCGGGCCGGCCAGCGTAACGCCGGAGCCGCGAATCACGTGCCGCTGGATGATCCAGTCACTGCCTTCGCCGTCCAGATAGAATTCGCGCTCATTAATGGTCGGGCTGGGCGCGCGATCCGCTTTAAAACGACGCAGGTCGTCCTTCGGCATATAGCGGCCTTCCAGTCTCTCCGCCCATATGCCGCCGCCGTCCCACAGGCGTACTTGCATCTTTTCCAGCTCCCCGATCATCCCTTCCGGAAGTTGACTGGTTGTGACGATCAGAAAATCCAAATCGCTGGTCCCCGGGTTGAAATCCCCGCTCGAGAGCGAGCCGTACAGATACATGGCGAAAAACTGATCGCCAAGAATGGCCTTTGCATCGGTTAATAATTCCTGCAATACGATATTTACTTCGGGATAAGAGGTGGGATCGATTACGTCAGGTCGCATTTCCAAATTGTACAGCTATTTTGCATACCGATTCATCAAGGATTCTTAACGCAAAGACGCGAAGACGCAAAGATTCTATTTTTTTCTTTGCGCCTTTGCGTCTTTGCGTTAAAACAACGGAAAAGAACCTTTCCTCTGCGTACCTCCCGTATGGTATGATTTCCCGCTTATGGACGCATTTCACGCCAAACTTCCAAATCATTTCGACCTGCCGCGGCGTATCGGCCGCTTGCGCGAGCTCGCTTACAACCTGTGGTGGACGTGGCAGCCTGACGCCCAGCGACTCTTCAATCGCCTCGACAACGATCTGTGGGAGCGCCTGTCTCATAACCCGATCCGCTTGCTGCGT
>CAYUUJ010000250.1:0-4441 GCA_964447845.1 uncultured Anaerolineaceae bacterium | reverse complement strand
ATGGTCAGGCAGTTCCAGCGGATCGAGATCGCTGCCGACGGGACGATCTTCGACCTTCACGATACGGTCTCCGACCTGGATCGGGTACATTCGGCCGGGAGGTATCGCCAGTTCAGCGGTGATAGTAACCACATTTCCCTGTAGCAACAAGTTCTGCCCGCGCAAAGCAACTTCCGCAAACACCGCTGCTTTAGTTGTCGGTCCTCCGGATCTCCACTTCCGCTCGAGCTCGACGTCGTGCGCCACGGCCTGGAACTTTGGACTGCCCAGCCTGCGGGCCAGATTTTGATGAGCGACCCGGTTGGCGGGCGTACTGTGAAACGAGAGCAGGATCACACCGCGCTTCTGGCGATACGCGTGCTCGAGATAGTTAAACCCCACCACAGGAAAAAACTCATCCAGCTGATCGATTGGCGTGGACTCTATGAATCGCTGGCGGTCGCGGAAATAGAACGAGCCTGGGCCTGCTCGTTGGTATTTTGGCATGGAGAAGGGAGGCTTTGCATCCAGGAGTCTGGAGAGCGTGTAATTTATGAAGTTCTGTCTGAATAACTGCATTGGGTTTTGAGAAGCGACTCCCAGGCTCTCCAGGAGCTCTCGAAACATCCTGTACTTTCCAGCATAAATGGTTTTCAGCAAATACGGCTGATCGGCCAGCCAATAGACGAGCTCCGTCACCTTTCTGAAGGACTGGCCTTGAACGAACTGGAACAGGATCCCCTCGATATGGAAGACCGCGTCAAACTCGCGCCGCTCCCTTTTGATGCGTTTCTTGAGAGTCAACAACCAGGCTCGCCAGCCCTTCTTTCGGTAACTCTCCGCGACCAAAGCACGGCTTGCACCCGACTCTTCTCGATCATTCTCGCGCAGGGATTGAGCGAGGTTGCGGATGGTGGGATGCTTGAAGAAGGACGCAGGGACTTTATACGAAAGCGCTTTTTCAACTTCCAGGGTCATCGAGAGCACCAGCAGTGAGTCGCCGCCCAGCTCGAAGAAGTTATCATTCACGCCGATGCTTTTCATCTTCAAGGATGTGCGCCAGATCTCGACCAACTGCTCTTCGATCTCGTCAGCCGGGAGATCAGAAGTTGAAAGTGCCTCCCGCTCGGGGAGATCAGGCAGGGCTTGCCTGTCCACTTTGCCGTTTGCGTTGAGCGGCAATTGATCCAGAAAAACAAAAAAAGCGGGGATCGAATAATCCAGCAATTTAGCGGACAGGGATGCTCGCAGGTCTGAAACGGTCGCAGAGCTCCCGGGTTGCAGGACGACATAAGCGATGAGCTGCAACTGATCGGGTTGATGTTTGGATGGGCGTGCGACGAGGATGGCGTCCTTGACGGCTGGGTTTTGACGGAGGGTCGATTCAACTTCGGAGATCTCCACGCGCTGCCCGCGGATCTTTATCTGGGTGTCTACTCGACCGAGGTGCTCCAACGTGCCGTCCGCGCGCCAGCGGCCGAGGTCTCCGGTGTGGAAGATCTTCACTCCCGGCTCTCCTGGGACGGAGAAGAATTTCTCGGCCGTCAGTTCAGGTTGTCTCCAGTAGCCCATTGAGAGGTGCCGACTTTTGACGACGATCTCACCTGCCTCGCCAGTTCTAACGATGGCTCCAGCGTCATCCCGGAGGGTGATCTCATACCCGGGGAAGGGATGCCCGGCAGGAAGATCACCATCCGGGAGCGGTGTTTGATGCCCGATGGTATAGGTCGCCAGATAGCCGACCTCGGCTTGAGCATAAAGATTTACCAATTTGCTATCTTCGCCCGTATGCGCCTGGAACAGGGCGACATCATTTCTCTTAACAGCTTCTCCGGCCACCCCCACAAGTCGGATATCTGGAAAGATCATACCCTTGGGCGCCAGCTCGAAGATCGTCCTCAAAACCGAGGGCGTCAGGCGCAGGATGCTGATGCGTTCGGAGCGGATCCAATCCAGCACTTTTTCTGTGGCATGTTTTTTTATATCAAAAAGACACAGCATTCCCCCGCTCAAGAGTGCGTTCAAAATCACCGCGCCCGAGGCGCCAAAGCTAAGCGAGGTAAACAGGGACGACCGGTCGTTGGGGGAATGCTGCCATTGACGAAGAATAGGCAAAATCCAGAATATCAACAAGCCGTGATTGTGAACAATGCCTTTCGGTTCGCCTGTTGACCCGGAGGTATAAATAATGGAAAAAGGTGCGACTGGGGAGACATAGATTCCCGGATTAGCCGCCTCGCCTGTCAGGTCCATGTCTTCCAGATATAACACTGCAGGCCCGTTTGCAGATATCTCCTCCACCACGCCTTGATACTGGCGGGTGCTGACAAGGGTGGTCGAGCCTGCGCTGGAGAGCACCGCTTTGAGGCGCTCCACCGGGCTGGATGGATGCAGCGCAACATATGGACGACCGGCCTTAAGGATCCCCAGCATGCTTACGATCGAGTTGACATTCGTATCGGCCAATAGAGCCACCGGGGCATCATCGTTCGTATCGGAATTTTCAAGCACGATCCGGGCAAGCCGGTTGGCTTTTGCGTTCAAAGCGCGATAGGACAATGTCTGGTCTTGATCCTTGACTGCGATGTTCTCGGGATATCGATCGACCATTTGCTCGAAGCGCAGGATGATGGACTGCTTAATGGAATCAAAATCATCGGAAGATAAATTATCTTCGCGCCGTGCCTGCGTGTGAGTTGTATTGGTGTTCATGGGGGTGCTCTCCCGCCGCGCGGAATTCCGCGCGGCGGGACAATTAATCTGAAAAGCTTGATGTTACTTGTTCAAGTCAGCGTTAGCCTGATCCACAAATGTCGGGTCCCAGATCTGTTCGAGAGGCAGGACTGCGTCAATGTAAGTTTTCTGGACGGCCCATTCCTGGAACTTCATTAACCAGGTGGTGTCGATCTTTCCATCGGGCTGATAGCTGGTCCAGCAGGATTCTTTGATCTCTGCCGGATCGAGCTTGGTGTACTTGGCGATGATCTCCACGTTGCGGTCCGATTTCTCCGAGGTATATTGCTCGATGGCCTGCAGGTAGGCTTTCATGAAGCGCACACCTACATCCTTGTTTTCACCAAGCAGGGAAGGACCATAAACAACTGTCGCGATGGACATGTTGGGGATCACGTCGGAAACCGGAATCCATAGATCGACCACGCCACCTTTTTTGGCACGCGTGATCCAGGGTTCGGCATGGTTGGCAACATCGATCGAACCGTTGGTCAGACCGTCTAGTATGGTGGATGCGTCGGTGATGGAGACCATTTCAAGATCTTCATAGGTCAACCCGGCTTTCTCGAGCAGTAGGTCTTGAGTATATTCAACAGTGCTTCTGCTAAAAGCCCCGAATTTCAATCCTCTTAACCCTGAAATATCGCTCAGAGTCCCGTCGTCGATCAGTTCTTTTCTGGCCAGGTAGCCGGAATAGGCGCATGCGTTCGGATCCGCAAAACCCTTATCCGCGACCAGCTTGAGGTTTCCACCTTCTGCGATCGCATTCAACAACCCGATGCCCACCGTCGATGCAGCCACATCGATATCTGAACTCAGCATGGCCGGCAGCATGAGCGCATCGCTGAAACCAAAGTCGACAAATTCAACATCCAGACCCTGCTCGGCAAAAAAGCCGTCATCCAGCGCGATGAACAGCGGGCCATTCGACATATAATTCAGGACGCCAACTTTCAAATGGACAGGTTCCGCGGTGGCTGTGGCCTCGGGCAGCTCCGTCGGTGCCTCGGTTGCCGCAGACGATTCAGTCGCCGGGGCGGATACTGTGGCCGGAGCACAAGCGCTCATTAACAACACTCCGGCAAATAGGAACAGGGAAACTTTCTTGATCATCTCTCCTCCAAAAAGTACATTGTAAAAAATGGGTGTAGAAACAAACAGGTCGGTCAGGACCCGGAAATCGGCCTAATAATATCATAATCGAACCGAACGGGAGAAAAAATAGCGGGACGAGCGGGTCTGGCTTATGCCTTACGGCTCCAGCTAGCCGCCTTCTTCAGGGCTCGCAGCATAATGCCAGGGTGCCAGCCGGCGTGACACCCATTCCAGAAAAACATTGAAGCCGATCCCCATCAGCGCGATGACGAATAGAGCTGCATATAGTTCCTGGACTCGCAGCGTTTGCCAGGCAAACCAGATCATCACCCCCAGCCCTTGGCGTGCAGCCAGCAGTTCGACCGCGATGGCGATCACCAGCGAAGTATTTACGGCAATGCGCACACCCGCCAGCACCATCGGGAGACTTCCCGGCAGAATGACACTCCGGATGGTTTGCCAGCGGTCGGCTCCATAATTGCGCGCCACTTCAATGTAAACGGGGTTGATCTGACGCACGCCCGCGACCGTGTTGATGAGCAAGGGGAAAAAAGCTGTGATGGCGATCGCCACGATTTTAGAGGTCTCGCCGATCCCGAACACGAACATGATCAGTGGAAATACTGCAACTTTG
>CAYUUJ010000249.1:0-4448 GCA_964447845.1 uncultured Anaerolineaceae bacterium | reverse complement strand
GAACGCAATACGCTGTATTGCTCCACGCCATGATCGATCTTGCCGCGGCGGCGGATGCCGGCCGTGTCGATCAATGTTACCGGAATGCCTTCGTACTCGATGCGCGAGTCGATCGAGTCGCGCGTGGTGCCAGGAATGGGACTGACGATGGAGCGCTCTTCCTTGGCCAGTAGATTCAACAGGCTGGATTTCCCGGCGTTGGGTTTGCCAACCAGCGCGATCTTGACGCTCTCGTCTTCTTCAATTTCTTGAGGCGGGAAGGATGCTACCAGGGCATCCAGCAGATCGCCGGTGCCGGTCCCATGGACGGCCGAAACAGCATACGGATCGCCGAGTCCGAGTTCATAGAACTCACCGGCCGTGTCGCGTCGCTTGGCACTTTCGGTCTTATTGACAACCACAAAGATGGGCGGCCAGAACACGCCGTCTGAATTCTTTTTCTGGGAACGGCGCAATATCTCGGCCACTTCACGATCGGGAGGTGTGACGCCGGATTCTCCGTCTGTCACCAAAAGGACCACGTCCGCCTCGTTGATCGCCACCTGGGCTTGTTCCCGGATTTGTTTAATGAAATCGGAAGAGCCGATCGAGAGGGGAGCTTTGCCGCCATGCTCCGGGTCGATACCGCCCGTGTCAACGATCGTGAAAGCGCGGCCATTCCACTCGGCTTCGGAGAACAGCCGGTCGCGCGTCGTGCCTGGGACATCGTCCACGATGGCGATCCGTTCGCCGACGAGACGATTAAAGAGTGTGCTTTTGCCGACGTTTGGTCGGCCGACCAGGGCTACGATGGGTTTTGGCATGCATGACTTTCTTTCAAAATTATCCGCAGATTTTGCAGATTATGCCCCGTGAGTACACGGGATCTCCGACAGATTTCGCAAAATAGATGACCTCAGAAATCTGCTCAATCTGCGGATGAATTAATGGTACTACCCGCTTCGGGGAATGAGGATCACTTCGATCGTACCCGGTAATATGGATTCAACGGAAATGTTGGATATCAGGACTTCCACAATGGGAGTCAATTGGTGAGTGCCCGCCTGCAGCCCGCTCACATCCACGGTAACGCGCACGTCCTGGCGGGTGAGTGTATCGAGCAAAGGTAATGGACCGAAGACGATCACGTCCACCGTCGTCGGTGAGATCTGTGCGGTGAGGGATGAAGGCAACCCGGTTACCTCCACCTGTTCATCCGAAAGCGTCAGACTGCTCTCGATCGGCGAGATACCGGCCTGGATCAACACCGTCCGTTCACCCACCACGGAAACGCCGAGTGGCAGATCCAGTTCCAGGCGCGTCGTGATGTTATTGCTCGCATCCTGCAAATCAAGCGGCTGGGTTTCCACGACGCCGGGCAATTCACTGACCACGGCTGGGTCCGAGGAATAGACGGTGATCACCGGGGGGAAGACCAGAATGTTCGCCAGCCGATATCCGCTCGCGACCTGTCCATGTACCACCACTTTTACTGCGAGATCGCGATATCCACCCTGCTGGCTGACAGGCACAGTCACATGTGCGGTGGGCGGCGTGATCGTCAACCCTTCAATGGGTTGGCTATTTTCATCCAGCACCTGCACCTGCAGGGATTGATCGATGCTCTCGCGGATCCCGTCCAAACTGACGACGACCCGCGCGCGCGTCACTCTTTCTACCACAGATTGCGCGCCGGCGATAATGACCTCGGTTGGTTCGAGTGTTGCCTCCCCGGCTTGATATCCCACTGCAGGCTGACCGGCCAGGCTTAGATCCAGAGGCAAAGTGTTTGTGACCAGCGAATCCAGTGCGATCGTCACGGAGGCGGGGGAAACGGAAACGATCCGGACCGGCCGCTCCGTTAACTGCACTTGAATTTCCAGATTGTGGACGCCATTGCTCAGGCTGGAAAGGTCGAGAATCGCGCGCACGCTGTTCGGGTCGGCGTTGATGCGTTCCCAGGCGGAGGCCGGCGCCCGGAGCGTGACTTCCACCTCGCGCGGATAGTCAGTACTGATCACCAAACCGGGGTCCTGTCCGACGACTTCCACCGGTACCGGAGCGGGCAGGGTATGTATTTCGTCGGGATCCGCTGCGGTGACTGCCGAAATCCAAACAGCCAGGGCAAGAATAAATGCCCATAGAAAAGTTCTTACATTCGTACTCAATGTGCGCATGCTCAATCTTCCTTGCGCTGGGTCAGGTAGGGGAGAAGGCGTTCCATAAAGCCAGTCTTGCTGGGGTCGTTTTCGGGCCGGAAAAAGGCCAGCAGAATATTTTCCAATCGCTCAGGATCCAAGCGGCGGATCATCCGGCCGGAGTGCGCGATCGAGATGGCGCCGGTTTCCTCTGAGACGATCACAGCCACGGCATCACTCACCTCCGAGATCCCCAGGCCGGCGCGATGGCGCAGTCCCATCTGGCGATCGGGCGAGCGGTTCAGGACGCCGCTGGAGGAGAGCGGCATGACACAACCCGCGGCTACCAGCTTTCCATCCACGATGATCACAGCTCCATCGTGCAGAGGTGTATTCGGGTAAAAGATCTGCAGCAGCAGTTCCGGTGTTACTTGCGCGTTCATTCTCACACCGGTATTAATATATTCTTCCAGGCTGTCGAGTCTCTGCATCACGATCAATGCCCCATGCTGGCGGGCCGAGAGGCGGGCCGCTGCGCTAACCACGGCGCGGATGACCTCCTCTATCTTCACGGTTGATCTTTTCGTCAACGGCCAGATGTTGCCGGCTCGGCCGATGCGTTCAAGCGTCCGGCGGATCTCGGCCGAGAAAATGACCGGGATGGCCACCAATAACGCGGGCAGGGCGTTCACTACCAGCCATGAAAAAGCGGGCAGGTCCACCAGGCTGGTAAAGAGCACGATCAAAACCACCAACAGGATCATACCGCGCAGCAGCACCATGGCCTGGGTGTCGCGCAGCGTATATAACAAACCGAAGAATATCAGGGTGACCAGTAGAATGTCAATGACACTCAGCCAGTTGAGACGTTGAAATATGAACAGGAGGTTGTTGAGAAATTCAGTCATGTAAGAATCAGTAAATCAGTATTCAGTAGATCAGTGCCTGGTAAATCGATTTTCTCAAAAGAGCATCCTTTTGCCTTGAATACTGATCTACTAATCTACCAACACTGATCACTTAGATCGGTCGCAGGATGCGGTCCTGCCTTAGTTGTTTAAAGAATAACTGCGAACCAGGCGGCATGGATTCCGAGGCGGCATCCTGCCAGGCTTGTACGCCCAGAGCATCCGGCGAACGACGTTCATAGCCCAGCTTCGTCCAAACGTCCGTGTTGACCGCCAGATTTTCCGTGGGGAAAACGAGCGAGGCCTCGCATAACAGATCACCGGAGGTGCGCTCCACTTCCTGGATCAACAACTCCAAAGCCTTTGCAGGCTCCACCTGGTCTTCCATGAATAGATCGCCGGTACGAACCACAAGATTTTCCACCTGCCAACCGGCCAGCCCGACCAGATTCCCATTCGACTTAAGCAGCATATACGCCTTATCGCCGAAGGTTGCCATGATGTCATCCGTACCCATTTTTTGTGTGCCTTTACTGGCACGCGTGATGAATTCGGCGATGGCGCGCGAATCGCGCGGGCGGCCGCGCTCCACGGAGAACTCTCCCGAAATGACTTTTTGGACCGGGGCCGGTGATTCCGATTCCGGGACGATCTGCTTCCATTGAAGCGTGACCTGTTTCCACAAGTCGTCATACGAACCTTTATTCTCGATCACCACATTGGCCGCGGAAATTTTTTCCTTCTGCGCGGACTGTGCTTGCACGCGCTGCCTGGCATCTTCGCGGCTGAGACCCCGCTTACGCATCAACCTCTCCACCTGGATATCCTGCGGGGCGTCCGTCACCCAGATACTGTCGCAGGCCTGGCGGACCTCGCTCTCGAGCAATTTGATCGCTTCCAGCACGACCACCGGCTGGGTGGCGCGCTGGATCAGCATAGTGGCCGCCTGCCGGACCAGTGGATGGACGATCTCTTCCAATTGACGCATGGCTTCGGGGTCGCTGAACACAACGCGGCCGAGTTTCACGCGATCGATCGCACCGTCATTATCGAGCAGCCACTTTCCGAATCGATCCACAACGGCTCGATAGCCCGGAGCGCCTTTGGCGATGGCGCGGTGCGAGAGCGCGTCGGCGTCGATGGTATACGCGCCGAGATGCTCCAACATCCTGCGGACCACGCTTTTGCCGGTTGCGATATTGCCGGTCAGACCGATGACGTACTTCCCGGGCCAGTTGCTCAAAGGGACTCCTGCCTGTGCGATGGGTGGGTTGTGGGTCTATTTTAATGTCATTTAGTCAAATCTCAAAGAAAACTTAGGCGAATTTCATGTTTTGGTGCAACTGTTGACGACTCACTTGGCCGAGGGTATCATAGAACGCTCAGGTCGGTCGGGTGGTCGCGGTTCCGCTTTATGCGGGAT
>CAYUUJ010000248.1:0-4458 GCA_964447845.1 uncultured Anaerolineaceae bacterium | reverse complement strand
CTGAGTTTTGCATTCTGTATTTGTTGTTGGACGGATCCAGGCGCGGTCCCGCCGACAGCCGTTCTCCGTTTGACCGATTCCAATGGGTCGAAGATCTCATATACATCCGCTTCAAACGCGGGACTAAGTGCCTGATACGTTTCGAGCGGCATGGTCCCCAATCCGAGGCCTTTCTCCAGCGCGGTGCGGACGGCTTTTCCCACGATGGAGTGAGTCTCACGGAATGGGATGCCTTTTCCCACCAGATAGTCCGCCAGATCGGTGGCCATCATGAACGAGTCGATCGAAGCACGCATTCTCTCGGGCTTGACGGTGATCGTACGCAGCGCGCCGGCCATGACGGGCAGGATCGCCAGCAGCGTGTCTGCCGCGGCGAACACCGGTGCCTTGTCCTCTTGCAGATCCTTGTCGTAGGTGGAAGGCAGGCCCTTGAGGGTCGCTAGCAAGCCGGTCAAGTGGCCGATCAAAGTGCCGGCTTTGCCGCGCGTCAGCTCAAACACGTCCGGATTCTTTTTCTGCGGCATCAAGCTCGAGCCGGTGGAAAAGGCATCCGATAATTCGAAGAAGCCAAATTCGGCAGTCGTGAACATCACGATCTGCTCTGAAAGTTTACTTAAGTGCACACCTGCAAGCGCGGCGCAGAACAGAAATTCCGCCGCAAAGTCCCGGTCCGACACGGCGTCTATGCTGTTGGGTGATATGGCTAAAAAGCCCAAGCCCTCCGCCAAACCTTCTCGATCCACCGGGACAGGCGTACCTGCTAGGGCGCCAGAACCAAGTGGCAGGACCGAGACACGCCCCGTCAGGTCGGCCAATCGTTCTCGATCGCGTTGCAGCGGCCAGAAATAACTCAGCCACCAATGTGCCAGCAGAATCGGCTGTGCTCGCTGCAGATGGGTATATCCAGGCATCAAGATGCCGGTGGCTGCTTCGGCACGTTCCACCAGCGCGGATTGCAAGTCACGCAAAGCAGCGTCCAGTGCGGGGATGGTTCCCAGCACCCACATCCGGAAGTCGGTGGCCACCTGGTCATTCCGGCTGCGGCCGGTGTGCAGTTTTCCTGCCACGGGTCCGATCAATTCGGTCAGTCTCCGTTCGACCGCGGTGTGAATGTCCTCGTCAGAGGGAGTAAAGACAAATTTTCCGGTCGAGAATTCCTCTTTTACGATCAGCAGGCCGCGGGTGATCTGAGCGTGCTCGTCGTCAAGCAGGACGCCGGCGTGATGCAAAGCATCCGCCCAGGCGCGTGATCCATCCACGTCCTGGAAGGCGAGGCGTTTGTCGACGGGCAGCGAGGCATTGAGCTGCCAGGCTGAATCGTCCAATTTTTCTGAAAAGCGGCCGCCCCATAATGTCATAATGTTTCCTTTCCTACTTTGTCCTCCGGGATCAAGCCCCGGGCAGGCAAAGTTAGTCACGCTTGAAACGTGAATAATCGGGCTTGGGCATGTTCAAACCAGAAATGGGCAGACCATTGAGTGCCCGTACTTTCATCGACAACCCGAACAACCTGATAAAACCCTCGGCGTGACTCTGATCGTATACATCTTCCTGGCCGAAGGTGGCGAAATCTTCACGATACAGGCTGAATGGTGAAGTACGACCGGCGGAGACGATGTTGCCCTTATACAGTTTGAGCCGCACTGTACCAGTCACGGGGCCCTGGGTGGATTTCACGAAGGCATCCATCGCCTCCCGCAGCGGTGTGAACCACAAGCCGTTGTAGGTCAGTTCCGCATATTTGACGGCCAGCATCTCTTTGAAGTGCATGGTTTCCCGGTCGAGCACCATCGATTCAAGTTCGCGATGGGCGGCGAGCAGGATCGTGCCGCCGGGCGTTTCATATACGCCGTGCGATTTCATGCCGACCAGGCGATTTTCCACCACGTCCACGCGACCGATGGCATGTGTGCCGCCGATGGCGTTCAATCTCTCGATCAAGCGAGCCGGCGAAAGTTTTTCACCATTGACTGAAAACGGCGTGCCGCTCTCAAACTCGATCTCCACATACTCCGCGTCATCAGGTGCATTCTCCGGCGAGGCGCTGATCTGATACATCGTCTCTTCCGGCTCATTCCATGGATCCTCCAGCAGGCCGCCTTCATGAGAGAGATGCCACAGATTCGAATCGCGACTGTAAATGGACTTGACGGTGGCCGTAACAGGGATATTGTGCTTGGCTGCATATGCAATGGCATCTTCGCGGGAACGGATCTCCCATTCGCGCCACGGGGCAATGATCTTAAGGCGCGGGTCGATCGCCATGACAGTTAGCTCAAAGCGGACCTGGTCGTTGCCCTTGCCGGTTGCACCGTGCGCGATGGCGTCCGCGCCGACTTCGTGCGCCACGTCGACCAGGTGCTTGGCGATCAAGGGACGCGCGGCCGAAGTGCCCAGCAGATACTTATGTTCATACACAGCACCCGCGTTCATCATAGGGAACAGAAAATCTGCTGCCAACTCTTCCTTCAAGTCTTTCACCACGCATTGGCTGGCGCCGCTCTTGAGCGCTTTCTGTTCCAGACCGCGCAGATCTTCATCTTTCTGCCCCACATCTGCGCAAAAGCAGACCACCTCACAGCCGTAGTTTTCCTTCAACCACGGCACGATCACGGAAGTATCCAGTCCGCCGGAATAAGCGAGGACGACTTTGTTGACTTGCGGCTTAGGCTTGTCCTTCATAATTGCTCCTTTGAAAAATAAAACAGCCCTCCGAGAAGGAGGGCTGTTTGGATTGACCTGCGGCTATCTGCGCACTTACTTCATTGTCCAAAACAACAAAACCCAACCCTCTCACTGAGAAGTGGGTACGGACGACGAGCACGCGGCAGAGCAAATGGCCTGAACATATTAGGCGGTATTCTACCATCCATGCTAAATATGTCAATACCAAACGACTGCCAAAATCCGGCTCCATCATCCGTCCCAGCATTTATGTATCCGTATCACATCTCTTCAACACTCTTCTGCAATTGTTTGATGACTTCGAATGTCACATCTTCGGTGGTCATTGTTCCGCCCAGATCAGGTGTGACTTGACCAGCAGCGATACAATTTTCGATCACTTCACGCAGCCGGTCCGCATGCGGTTTTTCCCCGAGATGATCCAGCAGCATGGCAGCCGCCAGGAAGGTGGCGATCGGGTTGGCATTTCCTGTGCCAGCCAACGCCGGCGCGCTCCCATGGACGGGTTCGAAAACTGCCGCGTCTGCGCCGATATTCCCTGAAGCCGCCACGCCCAGGCCCCCAACGAACATACAGGCTTCATCGCTCAGGATGTCACCAAATAAATTTGTAGTGACGATCACATCGAATTGCTCGGGTGCTCGCACGAGTTCCATCGCACACGTATCAACCAGCATTTCCTGCATGTTTATCTCTGGATAATCCAGTGCCATTTCGAGAGCAACCTGGCGGAAGAGTCCGCATGTGGCGCGCAGGACGTTGGCTTTGTGCACGACATGCACAGTCCTGCGGGCAGTCACTTGTGCCAGTTCAAATGCCTTGCGCAGGATGCGTTCCGAGCCGCTCCGGGTGATGATACGTTCAGTGATGGCGCGTTGGCCGTCCTCTTCGATCCGTTCGACTCCCGAGTACAGCCCCTCGGTATTTTCGCGGACGATCAGCAGGTCGATCCCAGGGCGAGAGGAGGCATGCGGTATCGAACGGCTTGGACGCAGGTTGGCGTACAAGTCCAGTGACTGGCGCATTCGCACTACCGGGGAGAAGTAGCCAGGGATGGCGGGCGGCGTCGTAACGGCACCCAACAACGAGGCGTCCGCGTTGCGGATCGCGTCCAGGGTGGAATCCGGCAAAGGCGTCCCGAGCCGTTCATAAGCGCCAAATCCGATCTCAGCAGGCGTGAATACCCAATCCAGTGGCAGTGCGCGCAAAACCTGTTCGGCATGAGCGATCACTTCAGGGCCGATCCCATCCCCGGGAAGCAGGCAGATGCGGTAGAGCGTCATGTCAATAATTCCTGAATGTCATGCTCCTTCAAGAAATTGACGATCCCGCCGGCTGCCGCGATCTTCAATACAAACGCGGGCAAAGCATTCGCTTGATAGGTATTCCCGCTCGTTAAATTGCGGATCTGTCCGGTGGAGAGATCCACTTCGACCTCATCGCCGTCGTTAATATCTGTCACCGCATCCGGGCATTCCAGGATCGGGAGGCCGATATTGATGCAATTACGGAAGAAAATTCGGGCATACGAACGCGCAATGATGCATTTCGCTCCCGAGCCTTTGATGGCGATCGGCGCGTGCTCGCGCGAAGACCCGCAGCCGAAATTCTGGCCGCCGACGATAATGTCCCCAGATTTTACGTTTTTGGCATAATCCGGTTTGATCTCACAAAACACATTCTTTGCAAGCTCCTGCGGGATGATCGTGATGTTGTAACGCGCGGGGATGATCTCGTCGGCCTTGTTCTGAGCCTCGCGCCGCAGTCTGACAA
>CAYUUJ010000247.1:0-4467 GCA_964447845.1 uncultured Anaerolineaceae bacterium | reverse complement strand
GTGATCAGGTCGGAAAGCGCGGCGTCCAGGACCGTGGAACCATCCATCGAAGCGGTCAGCCTTTGGGATTGTGTTACGGTACCGATCCAAGTCAATGGCAACGCGTCGAGGGTCTTCAGGAATTCCTCTTTGTCCTGCTCACGGACTTCCAGCAACAAAGTTCCAGTACTCTCTCCAAATAAAAGTTGGACGTGATCGCCTTGCAAATTAATCTCTAGTTCGATGCCCAACCGCCCGCCAATACACATCTCAGCTGCGGCGACCGTCAGCCCGCCTTCGGAAAGATCGTGAGCCGAGCGGATCAGTCCCGCGGTCATCGCCTGATGGATAGCCCGATAGACGATTGGAGCTGACTCGTTCACACTGGGTATCGGCTCATGCATGGATCCGGGTGTGATCAAGGAGAAGTGTGAACCACCCAAAACAGGCTGGAAGTTTCCAACGATATAAATTTGATTGCCGACTTCTTTCAAATCCATGGTGACAGCCAGGTTGACGTCTTCAATCAAACCGATGGCAGAGATCAACAAAGTCGGCGGAATGGCATGCCGCTGCCCGTCCACGCCGACGTATTCATTGTTGAGCGAATCTTTTCCGCTGATAAAAGGCGTTCCGAACAACAACGCGGCGTCTCTACAGCCGCGGGCGGCTTCGATCAAAGAGCCCATCGTCTCCGGGCGCAGCGGATCGCCCCAGCAAAAATTATCCAGGATGGCGATGCGGCCGGGGTCCGCGCCGACGGCGACCGCATTGCGAACGGCCTCGTCGACAACCGCCAAAGCCATGCGATAAGGTTCGCGTTTGCCGTATTCGGGATTAATTCCGTTTGAAAGCACGATGCCGCGCCGGCCCTGTGTGCCGATCGGCTTGAGCACAGCGGCATCCGAGGGCCCGTCTGCTTCGACACCTGTCAAGGGCTTGACCACGGTGCCGCCCTGCACTTCGTGATCGTAAATCCGGATGACGCTGGATTTGGAGGCGATGTTCGGATGAGCCAGAAGGGAAAGAAGGATGTTAGTAAATTGGTAATTAGTAAATTCGTTACGAACGGAGGAAAGGTGTGACTCACCCCGCGAAATTTCCGGGTGCCGGATCAGCGCTTTTAATTGTCGTTGAGGAATGCCCTCATGCAGGAATTCATTGTCCAGGGCCAACACGCGCTGGTCGTTATAACACACCACCAGGCGCCCCGAACCGTTGAAGCAGCCGATATCGGTCAACTCGGTATCGAACGTGTCGCAAAGTTTTTGTAACGCGGGTACCTTTTCTGGGGAGACGGCCAGCACCATGCGCTCCTGCGCTTCGGAGAGCCAGATCTCCCACGGGGCCAGGCCAGGATATTTAAGTCTCACCCGGGATAGTTCAACTTCCACACCGACCGAAGCGCCCATCTCTCCGACCGCAGAGGACAAGCCGCCGGCGCCACAGTCCGTGATGGCGTGATACAAGCCGAGGTCGCGGGCGCGGGTGATGACATCGATCAAGCCTTTTTCGGTGATCGGATCGCCGATCTGGACGGAGGCTCCAGCCACCTCGCCTGTCTGCGCATCCATGGTCATGGACGAGAAGGTCGCGCCGCGCAAACCATCCCGTCCTGTCCGCCCGCCGAGCACGATCACACGATCGTCTTTTTGCGGCTCCCGTACATGCTTTCCTTTCGGGGCCAGGCCGACACACCCGCAAAATACCAGCGGGTTGGCGGTATAGCCTTCATTATAGAGGATGGCACCGTTCACCGTTGGAATGCCGATCTTGTTTCCATAATCCTGCACGCCGGCCACCACGCCGGATTGGATGCGACGCGGATGCAAAACCCCGACCGGCAATGACTCGGGATCGAGGTCCTGCATGCCAAAGCACAGGACATCCGTATTGGCAATCGGCTTGGCACTCACGCCCAGCACGTCGCGTATCACCCCGCCGACGCCTGTGTTGGCGCCGCCGAATGGCTCGATCGCGGACGGATGATTGTGGGTCTCCACTTTGAATGAAACTTCGAAGTCATCATCAAAATCAATAATGCCGGCGTTATCTACAAATGCGGAAATGACCCACGGAGCATTGATCTGATCGGTGGCGGATTTGAGATATGTTTTGATCAATGAGTTGACGGTTGATGGTTGGGGGTTGGCAGTATCTTCGACCGAGATAAGCGCCTTGAACGTTTTATGGACGCAGTGTTCGCTCCACGTCTGGGCGATGGTCTCGAATTCGACATCGGTCGGGTCGCGGCCATCCTGTAGATAATATTGTTTGATGGCCGTCATCTCCGCCAGGTCGAGCGCGGCGCGGCGATCTTTTGACAAGGCGAGTAAAGCCTTATCCGTCAGATCGCGAATGGGAATGATCTCAACGCTTCCGCTCGACTCGCTTTCCTGTGGAAAAGAAGGTGCGATCTCACCCAGGGTCCAGTGTTGGATGACATCATTGACCAATAGCCGCCGCGTCAACTTCTCGACCGTGGGCCGGTCCGCTCCTTCGATGAGAAAGCGCAGCCCCGTCGCCGCACGGGTGATGCCTTCAAATCCAAGTTCGCGCGCGGCGCGTTCGATCTGCTCGGCCACCGGATCGGTCACGCCCGGGCGCAGAGCGACTTCCACCATAACGGTGTCAGCCTCCAGGGCAGTCGAAGGTGTCCCGTTCAGCGACAATTCCTTCCAAGTCGTCGATTGGGCTACAGGATCCGTTAAAAGTTTGAGAGCCAACTGCTCGCACATTTCCTGTGACAGTTGGCCCTCGATAAAGTAGAGGTCCTGAACGGTGATTTTTCGGAGCGCGCGGAATCCCAGCGCCCGGGCCTCCTTTAGATAATGGTTCGACCTGGGATCCTGCGAATTAAAATTAACAATGAATCTAAATACGGACATGAATAGTAATGATTTTACCCTCTATCCATTTGTCTAGTCAACGCTGCCTGTCCTTAAATTTTTTCCGCCCCTCTCATGTATGGTGCCGAATATTTTTCGAAGAAATATGATTCGGAATATCAGGAGTTTTCCCTTTGGGCGAAGAGGCTCGTCTGATTGCGCCCGTTTCGTTTGGCCTCATACAAAGCCTGGTCTGCTTCCTTCACTAATTCCTCGGGACTCACACTGATTGCGGCGGGCGCGGTGATGCCAATGCTGAGCGTGATCGGTCGCTTCAGCCCTGTCAGATCTGTGACCGCCGTGCGGATCTTCTTTGCCACCAGGAGCGCTCCATTGACTTCAGTTTCCGGCAGGATCAGGGCAAACTCATCGCCCCCGATGCGCGCCACCATGTCCGCGCTGCGGCGATCCTCCAGCAGGCAGGCGGCCACTTTTTGCAAGGCTTCATCGCCGGCTGGATGGCCGTATAGATCGTTGTAGGTTTTAAATCCATCGAAATCGATCATGAGCACGGCCAGGGGCCTTCCAAATCGCTGGCTGCGCACCACTTCTGTCTTGAGGAACAGATCGAAGTAACGCCGGTTATGCAAACCTGTCAACGGATCGGTAAGCGATAGCGCCACGACCTGTCCATGCAGGCTGGATACCTTCAGCGCGGCAGCGACCTGCCTGGCAATGGACGTACATACACTTAGATCCTGCCCATCGAAAGCCATGTAGCCGAGGGCTTCATCATGGAACAAGAGCGGCAAGAGCGCCAGGTTGAGCAGTTCATCCGAGGGATAAAGACCCGGAGGAGGAAATTCACGGGTGGGAAAACGCCGGAAGGGCGATTCCGGCTCGCGGTCCAGCATGATACTCCATGCGACCTCGTCATCACCTTCCTGTTCGAAGACCGCGACACGCGCATGGCTGACGCCCACGTTTGCCAGATTATCGTTCAGTACCTGGACGACCTGCTTCACAGCCATAGTACCGCTTAAGCGGCTGGTCAACACTCCCAGCATATGAGCGCGTGTGTCCCGCTCGAGTTGATGGCGCTGGTCGCGACGTTGGGCGCTTTCACTGATCGCAGCCCTGGCCTGATGCAACAAGTCTTCGGCCAGCCGGCGGGTTTTGAGTTGCTTCCATCCCAACGGAAGTTGCGTCATCTGACGCCGCAAGATCGAGATGATCTCCTGCCAGAGATCCATATTCACATCCAGAAGCTCCGTCTTTTGCAGGAGTTCCATAAGCGCCCTTTGAAATGGACCGATATCACCCTGTTTCAGGCTTCCGTAAAATGATTCAACCAGGCCATCACACAGCGCGCGGGTGATTGTCTCCTCAGGGAGACGCGAAGCCGCAGGCAGGGCTGCCAACATTTCGTTCACGATATGCACCTTGATCCGTTGGATGCGTGCCGCCTTTAGCTCAGATTTGGAGGAACCCGGCTTCAACTCCAATTCTCCCTGCGCGGCCGAGAGGACACCTGCCGGCATACAGCCGCAGGAATGACGAGGCACAAGGCGTGTGGGAATGTGGATCGTCTCGAGCGGAAAGCCTCCCATGAGATGGTCCATCATCATTAGCACTGCTTGTTGACCCATCTCGGGCAGCG
>CAYUUJ010000246.1:0-4474 GCA_964447845.1 uncultured Anaerolineaceae bacterium | reverse complement strand
CACCATCTTTCGGCCTTCCTCGCTATTGGCAGCTTGAAGTACGGCGTATTCCTTGTTTGAATCCAAAAGGTAAATTCCCATATGGTAGTATCCGAATTGATCGCTGATCAGTTGCGTCATGCGCGGTAGCAGTTCGTCCAGCGTCTGGATCGAAGCCGCTGAATGGGCAACCCGTGCAATCGCCTCGAATTGTTGAGATCGTTTACGATCGCTCAGGCTGACAAGATCCAGTTCTATCTGTTTCCGGTCGGTGATGTCGCGAACGAATGCACTAAAAGTAAAATGATTGTCAATCTCAACTGGTGTGATCGCGACTTCGACAGGAATTTCCTGGCCATTCTTATGCAACGCGGTGATCTCGATTCGTTTGTTAAGCACAGGTCCTTCACCGGTTAACAGAAAATGTTTCAGGCCGCGGCTATGGGCCTCCCGATGGGCAGGCGGGATGATGAAATTCACCAATGGTTTACCGACAACTTCCTCCGCTGACCATCCGAACATCTTCTCCGATTGTTGATTCCAGCTCAGTATTTCTCCCTGATCGTTCATGGTTATAAACGAGTCCAGAGCACTATTAAGGGTCTGTTGGATGTATTGACCTTGTTCGGCTTCCCTGGCTTTGCGTACGTTCTCGTTCAATCTGCGCGTAAGCAGCTGGAGGGTGGCAGAGGTGGCGTACATCAAAATGCCTGTCAGGAATATATCCTCCACACCGGTCTCTTGCGCACTCGTGCTTGTATTCCAGCCTGAAATATCACCGATCGCCACTAAAATGACGGCCAGGATGACCAGTGGGGTGGAGGTGTAAGCAGCCTTCTCGCCCAGGAGCAGGGTGGAAACAATGATGATCAGCGGGAATGTGAGCACAGCAACCGAATGTACGCCGGTGCTGCTCATGGCAATCATCGTGATGGCCGCAATCAAAGAAAAAGGAACAATTACTTTTGCCATTCCGAGTCTTCCACGCAGGACTCTGAAGAACGAGATAATTTCAAGGATCAGGGTCACACTTAATGCCACAACAGCGCTGGAATTTCTACTTTCGGATCCTAATATGCCGCTGGTCAGGATCAACGCGCTCGTATTCACGAAGATCACGATGAGCAGGATGCTTCTTACCAGCCGGATGAAATCCGGGTTTTGATCCTGGGGTGACTCGAAAAATCGACGTAAGGTTTGCAACATTATCTCTCTCCGGTTTGATTTCCGGGATTCAGCGGATCATCACGGTTTTTGTTTTCCATTGCCCTGAAATTGGATCACTACCTCAGCACCTGGCATGGTGCGACCAAGCTCTTGCGCGGCAGTTTGCAGGATATTATCAATGTCGATCAAACTGCCGATCTTTCCTGAAATTTCGCCGATGGTGCGCTCTTTAGCTGCACGCCTTTGAGCTTCATGGACCAGGCGGGCGTTCTCAAGCGCCAGAGACGCGCGCTCGGCAGCCGCCTGAGCCAATGCAACTTCCTCACGGGACCATTTTCTACCTGCGCTATTTCCATCCACGCTTAATACTCCAATGACCTCGCCTCGCAATTTGATCGGAATGGTCATTTTTGATTCCCTGCTGTTCTCGGCTGAGATCGAAGATTCGCCTTGAAGAGCCATATCCCGGCTTTCGGATGTGCCAATCGTGGATTCGATCGACTTGAGGTTTGCGCCGTCGTATTTGTACCCAGGCTTCGAAAGCCAGCGGTAGTAGGTAGACCAATCCCGCCCTACCAGGTCGCGCGACGTCCTTCTTGCGTCTTCCAGCGAAGCACGCGTTTCACTAAATAGGCGGGCGTTCTCAAGGGCGGTCGCAACCTGGTTCGCAAGCACGTTTAATGCGCTTACCTCTTCCTGAGGGAAAGCGTTGGATTCGATACTCTGGACATCCAGAACACCGATGACCTGCCCCGCGACCATCAGGGGCAGGGCTAGTTCGGAACGGGTTTCGGGGAGATCAGGGTTTCTGAGAAAAACAGAATCCGCTCCCACATCCAAGGCAACACGGGGTGCGCCCAGGCTGGCTGCGTAACCCACGATACTTTTAGGTTCAACCCGTAATTTATGGCCTCGCTCGATCATTTTTCGTCCGCCCAGGCTGTTGGCGGCGCGCAGCAGAGCATATTCCTGGCGTTCATCCACAAGGAAGATGCCTACATGATAATAACCAAATTTTTGACTGATGAGCCGCGCAATAGCCGGCAGGATCTGATCGAGATCGCGCACGGATGTGATCGTTCGCGCCACCTCTGAAACGGTCTCCAATTGGAGCACGCGTCGCTCCGCCTGGTCCGTGGCAATGGACGCTTCTCTCGATCTCTCGCGCACTCTGGCTTCCAGGTTTTCAACCACATCCTGTAATTGATTGGCCATCGAGTTGAAAGATCGCGCCAGGTCCTCGACTTCGTCGCCGGTTTTTATCTCGATCTTTTGACGAAGCTGTCCGGAGGCTGATTCGCGTGCTGCCCGGGCGAGTTTGAGGATCGGGTTGGCCATCGTTATGCTGGCCAGGTATCCAAGAAATACGCCCAGCAATATGACAGTCAATAGGACGAGGATGGAAGTTGTCAGTGCCTGGTTTTGCTTTTGAACGATTGAATTTGCGTCCAGGGTAACCACCGCCACGCCCACTCGCTGTCCGTTGGAGGCAAAGATAGGGGCGTAGGCGGTTAAAGTGGGCTCGGATCCGGCGCCAGATATCTGAGCGTCGGAAAATGCGCTCGTTAGAGAATCATAATGTTGTTCGAGGACACTCGCGAACGGGTATCTTTGTCCATAGGGGGCAGCATCCTGTTCCGCTGGATCAACCACGATGTAGAAACCCTGTTCATCCCTTCGTAATAGGAGCAGCCGTACGATCTCCGGGCTTGAATCCAGGATCGCGAAATTTGTCAGCCGGAAGCTTTCGTACAGTTCATTGCCTCCTGAGTTGATATTATCAAATTCATCGCCGTTCTGAGCTAATGCCGTCAGCCGCGCTGAGCTGTTGGCCCGAAGTTGGAATTCATCAAACACCTGGGTGCGTAGGACGGCAAACAAACCATACGCGGTGAGGGCCGCTACAAGAATGGCGATCAAGGTGATACTGACGATCATTTTGGATCGCAGACTAATGAGCTGTCCTGACGGACCTCTGAATTGGCTGAAGGAAGGTTTGCTGGCAGGTACCATTATTCAGTCGCTCCTTCCGGGGCGCGTTCCTCTGGCTCGATCAACTCCACCGTTACTTGCGTATCAGAAAGCAGCTTCCCGAGCTCCTGCGCAGTGAATTTGAGTACCGCATCGATTTCGGAAGCAGATCCGATCTTGTTGCTCATCTGGCCGATGGTGTATTCCAGGCTGGCTCGCCGTTGAGAATCCTGGACCAGGCGGGCGTTCTCAAGGGCCACTGCCAACCGATCGGAAGCGGCCTCGATCAGACGAATGGTTTCGTCGGGGATGAAATCACCTTTAAATTGAATATTGACAACGCCGATCGTCTGACCGCGCAATTTGACGGGTATCGCTGCGCTCCTTGGCTCTCGGTCTTTTTCGTCGAGGTGATTGGAATAGGAGACGCTCCCGGATTTAAGAGCGGACATGGCAAGCTCGGGGACCTCGGACGATGACTCCAACTTGGTCTTATCGAAGTGATAACCGATCAAGCCTTTTTGAGTCCCAAGTTCCTTCCAGCCTTCTTTCGTGAACTGTTGGTTGGTCCGTTCGAGCTGGCTGACATTTTCCTGCAGCTCGCTGAGCAAGCGTGCTTTTTCGATGGCAGTGGCCAATTGGTCAGCCATCACTTGCATGATCGTCACATCATCCTCGGAAAATGCCTGCGGCTGATCGCTTTGCACATCCAGGACGCCGATCACAACATTTTCGGCAATCAGGGGCAGGGCCATTTCGGATCTGGTATTTGGAAGCAGTGGATTGTCGAAGAAAGCCACATCCTGGCCGGTATCCAATGCGATACGGGGTTTTCCCGTTGATGCGACATACCCTACGATACCTACTTCGCCGACTCTCAAACGATGGTTATTGGCCAACATCGTCTGTCCTGCCTCGGTGGGTGAGGCCTGTAACACCGCAAATTCATTTGTGCTATCCAGCAGAAAGATTCCGGTATGATAGAAGTTAAATCTATCCCGGATCAGACGTGCGGCCCGGTTCAACAGGTCTTCCTGGTTACGGGCGGAGGTCGCGTCCCGGGCGATTTCCGCTGCGGCCCGCAGTCGCAATGCTTGTTCTTCAAGTTCGTGGGTCCGTGTTGACACACCTTGTTCAAGCGATCGGATCATCTGTCTCAAAGTGGAAGTCATGGTATTAAATGCATTCGCGAGTGCACCAATTTCATCCTGCGCCGCTGCTTTAACTTCGACATCCAGGTCACCCTCTGCGATCGCCTGCGCTGAACGGGTTAATTCGATCAACGGTCTGGTTAGCAAACTCTCGATCCGAATCGTGGCGATCAAGGCAAAGATCAGTATCGCTACCACGATGCCCA
>CAYUUJ010000245.1:0-4484 GCA_964447845.1 uncultured Anaerolineaceae bacterium | reverse complement strand
CGGCGCGGCCACGGTAACAAATCCCAGGTCCGAGAGGGAGGCGGCCGCGGCCCATAGACCGGGTGAGCGTATGCCATCGTCGTTGGTCAGGAGGATATGAGGCTTTGTCATGGTGTGAATGAAAAAGAGCGGGGCTGCCCGCTCCTTCAGATGGCGCTCCTGGCGCGACTCGAACACGCGACCTTTTGGTCCGCAACCAAACGCTCTAATCCACTGAGCTACAGGAGCACATAGCGAACCGTATTCTAATCCATGATGGAGGGAGGGTCAAGTCGCTTGACTGAGACCATGCCTCACAGTAAAATCCCTGCTCACGCGGGAGTCGCCAAGTGGTAAGGCGTCAGCCTTCCAAGCTGATATTCGCGGGTTCGAATCCCGTCTCCCGCTCTCTCCGTTAAGTGTCACGTGTCGGGTGTCAAGTGTCAGGTTAGCCAGCATCGCGTGACACATGATACTTGACACGTGACACTTAACCCGGGCCCGTGGCGCAGTGGTTAGCGCAGGCGACTCATAATCGCTTGGTCGTAGGTTCGAATCCTACCGGGCCCACCAAATATGGTGTTTTGTCAATCTATCTATTCTCCGCATCTGGCCGAGGCGTTGCAATATCGTCCAGAGATCACGATGGGGTGATAAAAATATTGTGTTATTCAAACTTCTCATATGGCAAGCCGACGTAGTTTTCAGCAATCACAGTTCGCCCGACATCTGAGCCGGTAAGATAATCGAGTTCGGCAATTTGTAATCGCCTGCTCATGAGGTCGTCGTCGAATTTGTGCAACAACGACGTGTACCACCATGAGAAGCGGATGGCTTTCCACACGCGGCGCAAAGCGGTTTCTGAATATCGATTGAGTAGATCCGTTCGTTTCTCTTTGTAAAAAGCGAGCATGGAGCGGGAGAGATAATAAATATCCGAAGCCGCGAGGTTGAGTCCTTTTGCACCGGTGGGCGGGACAATATGTGCGGCGTCGCCGGCGAGGAAGAGCCGACCGAAGCGCATCGGTTCAGCGACAAAACTATGCAGGGGTGTGATGCTCATTTCAAGACGCGGTCCCGTTGTAACAGAATCAGCTGCATCGGCAGGCAGGCGGCGGCGCAGTTCATCCCAAAAAGCATCGTCGGTCCAGTTATCCACTTTATCGTTGGTTTCACATTGCACGTAGTAGCGACTGCGCGTGTGCGAGCGCATACTGCACAACGCGAAGCCGCGCTCGTGATTCGCGTAAATGAGTTCTTTGTTGACGGGCGGCACATCTGAAAGAATGCCAAGCCAGCCGAACGGATACGTTCTCTCAAAATTTTTAATTTTTTCCGCAGGCAGGCTTTGACGCGCAACACCATGATAGCCATCACAGCCTGCAACAAAATCGCAGACGAGTTCCTTGCGCTGACCGTTTTGCTCGTAAATGATTCGAGGAGAATCCGTATCGCTTCCTTCCACGCCGACGGCTGGCGCGTCAAAATGGACGGTTCCTCCAGCCTCATCAATATGCGCCTTCATCAGGTCATGCGTGATTTCGGTCTGGCCGTAGACCATCACGGCTTTGCCATTCGTATGTTTTGGAAAATCAATCCGTTCAAGCCTGCCATCAAAAGCAATTTTGATGCCTTCGTGAATCAAAGCCTCGCGATCCATGCGCTCGCTCACTTGGGCCTGCCGTAGCAAATCTGCCATACCTTGTTCAATGACGCCTGCGCGAATGCGACCCAACACATAGTCGCGACTGCGACTCTCGATGATGACCGTGTCAATCCCTTGCAGATGCAGCAATCGTGCAAGTAACAGACCCGATGGTCCTGAACCAATGATTCCGACTTGAGTTCTCATATTCTATTCAGTTATCGTCCCGCAGGAATATTTGGTAAAAAGTGGCGGTTTCAATCCAGCCTGCGGGATGTTTTTAACCATTGCGAACCACCGGGTTTTTCAACATTCCAATACCTTCGATCTCAACTTCGACCAGATCGCCGTCGCGAAGAAAAATGGGCGGATTGCGTTTGAAGCCAACTCCCTCGGGTGTGCCAGTGGCGATGATGTCACCTGCTTCCAATGTCAGCAATTGACTGATGTACGCGATGGTCTCGGCTACGGAAAAGATCATATGGCGTGTGTTGCTGTGTTGCAGCGTTTCGCCATTGACGCGGGTTGAAATGTCCAGTGATTGCGGATCGCTGATTTCGTTGATGACTAACGCAGGACCGCACGGAGCGAATGTATCCAGTGTCTTTCCAGACAGCCATTGCCCCGTCCGCATCTGCAAATCGCGTGCGCTCACATCATTGAGCGCCATATATCCCGCAACATGCTCCAAGGCTTGCTCGGCAGGAATGTTTTTGCCTTGCTTCCCAATTACCACCGCCAGTTCTCCTTCGTAATCTATCTCTTCGCTCATGCTCGGCAAAATAATCGGGCTGGTCGGTCCGTTCAACGTGTTGCGATATTTTCCGAAGAGCAGAGGAACCTCCGGTAGTTTGAGCCCAGCCTCCTCAGCATGACTGCGATAATTAAGTCCCAAACAGATGATCTTATCCGGATCGGGGATCGGGGGGCCTAGGCGAATGTCCTCGGCGAGCTGGACTTTGGGATGAGACGGATTTGAGTTTGCCAGCGAGACTGCAGACTGTTCAAACTTTAGCAGCTGGGAAGGAGTTAGTTGAATAATATGACGATTCGAAAGCCAGTGCGCGTCCACATCACCGGTTAGATTGGCGGTTTCGGCTGCAAATAATGAATCCACAACCCACTCCTTGACGAGGACCCCTGAACGCCAGGTTCCCATCGAATCATAAGTGACCAATCGCATCCGGGATCAAATCCTTTCTTTGAAAAAGAAATCGCGCCTCCAAAGAATCATCCCCATACTTCCTTTGCGGTCTCCGTAACGAGTCGCAGTTTCGCGACCTGCTCTACCGCGGAAATTAGATTCCCTTCCTCGGTCGATGCAAACCCGCATTGTGGACTCAGCGCCAATCGTTCAAGCGGGACATATTTTGACGCTTCTTTGATACGTTTCTTAAGTTCGGCTTTTTTCTCGAGCGCAGGCTTTTTCGTTGTAACCAGCCCCAGCACCACGGTTCGATCTTCTGGGACATGCTTTAGCGGCTCAAAATCTCCAGAACGCTCATCATCATATTCAAGCAGAAAGCGCTCGAACTTCGTACGGCGGAAAACAGCCGCTATCGGTTCATACCCACCGCTGGCATAATATTTACTCTGGTTGTTGCCCCGGCATAGATGAATACCGAATGTCACACCAGGATGATTCCCGATCACCGCGTTATCCAACTCAATGCAACGATCCAGCAAACGGTCGGGGTCGTTCCCGCGCTTACGATAACCCTCGCGGATCTCCGGGTCGATCAAGGCCGCGTATTGCGGCGCATCAATTTGGATGTAGGTGCATCCGAGCCGCACCAATTCTTCAACCTCGGTTTTCAGGATATCCACCAGGTCTGCCAGATAAGCATCAATCGTGGCATATGCGCCTTTGGACTTCTCTGCATCATAATACGCCGCGGCTTGTTGCGCGCTCACAAGCGTTACCTTGGCTGGATGCTCTGTCTTCGCCCGCAAGTACACGTATTCCTCTTCACACATTGGACGCACACGCTTCAACTTTGAAACAACCACAGGGCGCTTGAAAACGATCGCCTTCCCTTCATCATCATGGAAAGGAATAGCCCAGCCGCCGAATTTGTCGTAACCTTCCACAGCGTCGATCAAATGACCGAAGAATGCGTAACGCCGCATTTCGCCGTCGGTGATCACGTCCAGGCCTGCTTCGATCTGGATGGCAATGGCCTCATTCACCGCGCGGTCCTCGATCTTCTTGAAATCCACATGGCTCAATTCCCCTGACGAGCGTTTTCCGCGCGCCTCCTTCAGGTAATCCGGTCGCAACAGACTCCCAATCACATCGCTTCGGTATGTTGACATTTTGTTATCTCCTTTTTAATATGAATTTCTTCAAACGATCCCAAGCTTCCACCAACCCGCCGGGAAAGATAAGGACGATCAAAATAAATAACACGCCAAAAATCACCTGATGAATCTCGACCAGGTTCACCGCCAGTTGTTCACGCACCACCACGAAAAAGATGGCGCCCAGCACTGGCCCGGCCAGGGTGCCCAATCCGCCGATAAATGTGATCAGCAGCGCGTCAAAGGTCCAAACCGGGCTGAACGGCGCGGCGGGATAGTAGCTGATCTGCTGGAAGGCAAATACACCTCCCGCCAATCCTGCAAAGAAACTGCTCAAGGCGAGAGCCAACAGCTTGTGGCGAAGCACGTGGACCCCTGTTGCCTGGGCTGCCTCTTCATCTTCCCGCAATGCCAGGATGCCCAAACTCCATGGCGAGCGCAGAAGTACATACGCCGCGACGCAGGTGGCCAGCGCGAGTCCCAGTGCCAGATAATAGCGCGCAGGCAGATCGTACGTTGCAATCATCGCGCCGGACATCGTTGAAATGAACGGGATGTC
>CAYUUJ010000244.1:0-4488 GCA_964447845.1 uncultured Anaerolineaceae bacterium | reverse complement strand
TGGCGGGTCCTTGATTGGACGATTTGAAAACAAAAAACGGGACAGCAAATTGCTGTCCCGTTCTATTTAACAAAGTTTTATTCTATCTATTCCCAACCGGCGCCACGCGCATACGCCTTGCCAGGAAGATGACCACTAACAGCGCAAGCGTTGCTACGACCAGGCCCGGTGCGCCATATTCATCCGCGATGCCCGTGCCGGGTAACGCCGTCGAAGTGGCTACGACGGTCAACTGCGCCTGTGCAGCCTGGGTGAGCGCCGCGGCAACGGTGGCAGTCGCGGGGTCGGGTGTGAACGTGGGTTGCGTGGCAGTCGCGCTGGCTTGCGCAACAACAGGTGTATTCGTCGGAGCCAGGGTGGCGGTCGGCTGGATCTGAGCCTGGAAAGTGGCGGTTAACGCACCGGCGATCTGTGAATTCTGAGTCGCCTGTGCATTGGCGGCTTCCGCTTGAGCCTGTCGTTGATTGGGCAGGATCAACAATGCATAGCCTGCCAGGCAGGCGATCGAGAGCAGCACGATGCCGCCGAGGATACCGGCCGCGATCAGGAAGGTACGATTGCTGGACTCTTCGGGCGGTGCAGCATCAAAGTTTGATTCATCGCCTTCATACATTGTGGACTCTCCTCTTTAATCAATATGTCATTGCGAGCCCTGTAACGGGGAAGCAATCTCCTCACAAATGTGGGGATTGCTTCTCAAAGATTCGCTATGACATGTTCATATTATCCCACAACTTCGAGGTTTACGAGGGGAACAATGACCGATTCTCCACTCTCAATTTTGACCACTGCCGCGGGCGCGCGCAAACCGCTGGTCAACAACGTCAACCCGGGGCGCAGTTCCACCAGTGTGCCGATGGCGCCCATGGACGGGTTGCGGCGCAAACGCACGATTTGCCCCGGAGCAAAGACTTCCACCTCATTCGGCGCGATGGGTTCCTGTGAAACGGGCAGCGCAATGATGATCTCGGGCCGCGCGCCGCTGTAGCGATCGTACGGCTCGGCGTTTAACGTCACCTCGCGCTTTGCATTTGTGCTCAATAAACGATATGCAGCCGTGTTCATGGGCAGCGCGCCGAAGCCATCTGTGACCACGATCGGATAACGCACCTCGCGCGCGGCGGATAATAGCGATGGAAATAAGCTGGACAGGATCAAACCGCGCACCGGCAACTCCGCCGCGGCTTGCAGCGTCTCGGCATCCTTCACCTGTCCGCCGAGAATCACCGAACCGCGCAGGCTGACGTCCAGCCGGCCGGGGGTTAACACGCCATCCGGCTTGTCGGCCAGGTTCACCATTAAACCAGTGTCGATGCGGCCGTTGCCCCACACGCCCTGGATCAACGCGCCCGCGGTTTGGATGATCACGCCGCGCTCCGCGACGATCTGGACAACCGTCCCCGGAATGCCGGCGCGCAGTTGCAGCGTGGTCTCGCCCACCTCCAGCAGGACCTCGCCGCCGCCAGCCGCCACCACCCGCCCCTCTTTCGGCGCTCTTACGGACCTGGGAATGAGTCCGCCGCCCGCGGCCACCTCCGCGCCTGCGGCGACTTTATCGCCCACCTTGCATTTGATCAGGCGATCGGCCGCGTTGGGCGTCAGACGCAGAATACGCGCGACGTCGATCAACACATGTTCGCGCGCCCAAGTGGCTTCCGCCACGATATCGGTGGCGCTGACCTTCTGTTGCAGGCGCCCCGTTACTTTTCCCGAAATGGGCAGCACGCGTTCGCGCACAATGTTTGTGAGAGCTAGTATATGAGTCACAGGCGCAAGCATCGCATTAGCCTCCCAAAGTCCAATTCCATTTTTTGATCAGGTCACGCCGCCGGCCGATGTCTTCGGGCAGATGCAACGGACGGCCGCGTCCATCGAAGACCACACCCAGTGCGCCGCCGCTGACCGGGATCGTGCCACCTTTGCCGGGACCAAAGCCCAGGTCCGCGCGGCTGGCCGGCTGCAGGTTCAAGCGCGCGGCCTGCCCGGCTTGCAAAGGCAGGATCTCGATGGCGCCAAATTTAAGTTCGGCGCGCGCCTCCGTCCCGTCTTCATACATCATGCGGGCACGCAGGACCGGCGATCCGTAATTCGTGGTGATGACCGGCGAAACGACCGTACCCACGCTCATGAACGCTCCCGATTCAAGCACCTGCACCGGCAGCAGACTATTACGGCTGGCCGCGGCGCCCAGAAGAGGCAGCAGATTATTCTGATCCAGGATCACCGTGGTCACGCCCACCGGTTGGATCGCATCCAAAAGCAGCAGCAGACTTTGCGCGGGCGACGACGAACCGGCCAATGCGCCACCGCCGGCCAGGATCGGCTCGAAGAGCGGCGTCAGCCCGGCCTTGAGGATGGCAGCGTGCCGCGGGAACTCACGCTTGGCGGCTTGCATTGCAAGATAGAGCGCTTGCCGCGCAACCGCCTGCGAGATCGCCTGATCTTCCTGTGTGGCCGCGATGGTGGCCGGATAAAGAGCTTTTTGATACAGATAATCGCGCAGCACGCCCGGCGAGATATCCACCGCAGACCAGCGCAGGATCTCCTCCAGGCTGGTGTAGTTCAACAAGCCGGGCAGGTTCTCGCCCAGCGCGAATTGCGGATACACACCCAGAGTGGACTTGCCCTTGAAGCCCGCCGCGACCACGGCCGCCGAGGAGCCCAGGTCCACGCTTAAGATGCCTTTTGAAGTGCCATACACTTTGCTCAGGAAGCGCATCATACGGCCGGTGGCATATCCAGTGGGCAGAAAATGTCCGTTGGCCCATATGTCGATCGTATCCACGCCTTTGATCTGCTTCTTGCGTATTTCGACGAAGAGCCGCGCCAGCTCGCGCGCCGCGGGATCCAGATCCTCGGTCTCGAGCGAAGGCCGCACGTTGGGACTGAAATGCAATGACGAAGTCAGCGTGCCCAGCAAGCTCTTCACCTCGGACTCCATCTTATGGTTTCCGGCAAAGAGCACCGCCGGACGCTTTTCGGCAGGCATCAAATAACTTGCCAGGCCCACCGGCTCGAGGATCTTCTGGATCGAGCGCGAAGCCCCGCCATCCGTGCCTCCGGTGACGACCACCACCTCGGGCCGCTGGCGTAACAGGCCGTCGATCAATTCATCCGGACGGCGCTGATCACCGAGACCGATGCTATCTACAATGCGGGCGTAGATCGTCTCGGTGAGACGGCGCGCGCTTTCCAGCGACACGTCCGACAGCAGACCCACAATGACCGCCCTGAGCGTGGGTCCCGCGGACATGGTGGCCACGAACGCATCCACCCCGGACCCGTTGGGCTGGATCGGCGTGATCAAGCCGCGGTTTTCATCCAGCAGGCTGCGCCCGGTGGTGGCTTGCAGTTGATCGATGGCATTGCGCACGCCCTCGCTGGCGTCCTTGAAAGGCGCCTCCACTGTGGACGGCGCGTGCGCGGCCGCCAGGAATCGATACTGCCCCTCGACGATGTCGAAGAGCACGGCGCGCGTGTTGGCCGCACCGATATCTACTGCAAGTAAAGAGTCGCCATCAACGAGTGAGGTTGGCATTTTATATTATTAATTCACCACAGATGAACGTAGATGAACGAGGAGGTGTGGATAAACATTTTTTGAAATCATTTTTTATCAATCACCAAGGTTCATCTGTGTTTACGTGTGCCCTTTAGGGTATCTGTGGTTAGTTTTGAATCCTCTTATATAAACGAAGAAATGAAGTCCCACAGAGAGAAAAGCCGTTCCACCAGCGCGGTCAGCGCGGCGATGTACACACCCGCGAATACCGCACCCAGCGTGATCGCGATGAAAATTCGCCCGACCCAGGCGGTCCACTCGATCAGGGCCAGGCGCCGGACCGTGCCGTCGTCCATGCTGCGGCCGCCAAAATGGAAATAAACCAGCGTGGTCACCACACCCAGCAGGATCAAGCCGCCATTGAACAGCGTTTGAATCGGATTGGCGCTGACGCTCAGGTCAAATGCATTGATGGTCGCGAATGCCTGTGGTGTGAGCGTACCGATCACCGCGCCTGCGATCGCGACCGCCGCAGCCACGCCCGCCATGAAAGCCATGGCCGGCGCGCCAAAATGCGTCGTGCGCGGGGAAGCCTTCATTAACATCAATCCGATCAGCACCAGCGGCACCGAGAGCAGCGCATTTTGAGGGCTGGTTTCATAGAATAATGGATAGAACAGGTCCGGCCACAAAACCTGCCAGAATGCCACCGCTGCGATGTAACCCGCCGTGACCCCGACGAAGATATAGATCGCGATGCGGAAGAGCGGATTATCGCCCAGCACATAACTGAAGATCAACAGGGTGAAAACAAAACCCAGGAAAGCCGCGATCAGGTCCGGTGACATCTAGGCCGCCCTGGCCTCGGCGCGCTCACGCAAGCCGACGATCAGACTGTACAGACTGCCGCCCAGGATCACGGCGACCGCCAATAACAACCCGAGATTGTACGTGTCCCAGTAACGGCGCGCCGTTCCCGGCCGCCC
>CAYUUJ010000243.1:0-4511 GCA_964447845.1 uncultured Anaerolineaceae bacterium | reverse complement strand
TAGACTTCCATCCAGTGGATCTTGCGCTTGCCTTTGTAGGCTTTCTCCACCGCCGCGTCGAACACCCGCACCGCAGAGCGCCAGATGTCGCGCCCCGTGCCGTCGCCCTCGACAAAAGGCAGGACGGGATTGTCCGGTACCTGCAGTTTGCCGTCTTTAATCGTGATCTTCGCCCCGCCCGCGGGGACTTGAATATTTTGGTACGTCATGAATATCTCCTCATATTTATGTCATCCGGATTATATCATTCGCGTTTGTAGGCAAGCTGCGACGCACATCACATTCGTGCGTCGCACCTTATCATGGTTCGCGCCTCTTGACAGAATCTCCGGCGCGCATAGAATAGGGCGAGATGTGTAACCGCTTCCACCCGGACCCTCAGCCTGTTACCGATAAATTAACCTTTTCTTCCCCCGTTCCTTAAAGAGAGCCACTCCCGGCTCTCTTTTTTTGCAAGGCTAAAGGTGCGACGCACATTAGACATCCAATCGTCCCCGCACTTCCTATGTGCGTCGCCCCTGACACCTGACACCTGACACCTAACACCTGGCACCTGACCCTTGACCCTTGACACCTGACACATGTTGAAACTCCCCGGCCTGATCGACCCTCACGTCCACTTGCGCGAGCCCGGCGCGACCCATAAAGAAGATTGGGACTCGGGCACCTCTGCTGCGCTGGCAGGCGGTTTCACGATCGTGCTGGCCATGCCCAACACTCAGCCGCCCATCTTCGACGCGGCCACACTTGGCCTGGCTCTCGGCGCGGCGCGGGAGAAAGCGCGCTGCGATTACGCTCAATACGTGGGCGCGGGTCCCGATAACGCGGTAGTTGTCGCCGCGCTGGCCACCCAAGCCGCCGCCTTGAAGATGTATCTGGACATGACCTTCGGTCAGCTGCGGCTGGACGACATGACGCTGTGGATGCCGCATTTCGAAAAATATCCCAAAGACTACCCGATCGTCGTGCACGCCGAAAGCCGCAGCATGGCCGCTGCGATCTTGTTTTCCGCCATCCATGAGCGGCCCGTACATATTGCGCACATTTCATTAAAGGAAGAAGTGCTGCTCATCAGAGCCGCCAGGGAAAAAGGGATCCAGGTGACGTGCGAGGTCGCGCCGCATCATCTATTCCTAACAAAAGACGATATTCCGGCCATTGTAGGGGCGGGTCTCAGACCCGCCCATCCTGGCCGCCGCGAAGTCCGCCCGCGCCTCGCGACGCAATCCGACGTGGACGCCTTATGGGCGAACCTCGACGTCATCGACTGCTTCGCCACCGACCACGCCCCGCACACCCTGGAAGAAAAAGACTCTGAATATCCCCCGCCCGGCTTCCCCGGTCTCGAGACCGCGCTGCCGCTGCTGCTCACCGCCGTCGACGCTAGACGTTTGACGGTAGACGATGTAATTCTCCGGATGTATACGAATCCCAGGAAGATTTTTCGTTTACCAGATCAACCCGAGACCTGGGTCGAGGTGGACGAAGATGCCTCATACGAAATCCGCGCCGCAGACCAGCTCACGCGCTGCGGCTGGACGCCGTTCGAGGGCTGGAAAGTGAAGGGCCGCGTGACGCGCGTCGTTTTGCGTAGTGTGGATGCTTTTAAGGATGGCAAAGTGTTGGCCGAAAAAGGTTTTGGCAGGAATTTGAGGGTGTAGTCGATTAGTGTTCTGGTCGCTGGTCTGCTGGTCGAATTGGGAAACCTGAGAGGCAGAAGAAATGAAAAAGATATCTTTACTTATTTTGCTCGGAATATTCCTTTTGAGCGCATGTGCGCCTCAAAAAGCAACGGTTCCTGCGATCGATTCAATTAATACGCGCTTGCCTGCCATGACGTTTACGCCAGCCCCCACGTTTACACCCCGACCTACGGCTACGAATACACCTATCCCAATCATTTCTCTGAGTTCTGTAAATGAAGTAAGGGAACTGGTCACCTTGAATATCTCTCATGTCTCGGATATCAAATGGTCGCCTGATGGAAAGTTTATGGCGCTGGCAGTTGAGGGCATTTCCTTTTATGATTGGAAGACCTGGGAAGTGGTGAAAGAAATTCCCAACGATACACAAGTTGGGTCGCTTGCTTTTTCTCCGGATGGAACATTGATCGCTTCAGGCGATTGGAACAAGCTCCTTCGTGTGTGGCAAATGTCTGACGGAAGCCTGTTACAGTCGCTTGGCAACAAGGAGGGCGGCAGTGGCAGTGTCGATGGAATAGCCTTTTCTCCGGATGGAACATTGGTTGCCGGATCGCGGTCGGATGCGGTTTACATATGGCGCGTTTCGGAGGGTGTCCTTGTAAACCAGCTTCTTGGGAATAAAGGTGGTGTGACCAGCCTTGCCATTTCTCCCGACGGTAATACGCTTGCAACCAGTTCATGGAATGGAACTGTATGGTTATGGAATTTGGCAGATGGAAGTTTGATACGAACCCTGAAGGAATCAGCAGAGGGTATATACGGAATTTCCTTTTCCTTCGATGGAACAATGATAGCCGCCGCCTCCTGGGATCACTCGGCATATATTTGGGATCTCAGGGATGGCACATTGCTGCACACACTTAAGGGACATAACAGTGCCGTGTTGGACGTTTCCTTTTCACCGGACGATACCATGCTCGCAACGGCATCCGACGATGGAACCATTGGATTATGGATCGTTGCAGATGGAACTCTTCTGCGAAACCTGACCGGACATACGGCGCGGGTCTATGATGTGGAATTTTCTCCAAATGGAACAATGCTGGCGTCAGGCTCCTGGGATGATGGCTCTGTCAGGGTGTGGGGGCTTGCGCCATAGACTTGATCGAGTTGAGATGTAGAGGCTGCTCGTTGAAACCGCGTCCAGGCCCACCCGGCGCGCGCGTCCGAGCGGAGAAAATTTGAAGCGAGAAAAATGTCAATAAACGGAATCAATCCTCAGCCGCCACCAGAGTCCCAATCATCATTCATCATTCATCATTCATCATTTCTTAAACAAGGAGTACCCTATGCCTAATCTGCCCCCCAATCCTCATCTTCCGTTCGGCGACCAACGCACCGCGCCCTGGTATGGCAAGGACATCGTCACGGTCAAGCAGTTCAACCGCGAAGACCTGGAATACATCTTCGCCGTGGCGCACGAGATGCGCACGATGGTCGAGCGCGTCGGCACGTTCGACTTGCTGAAGGGCAAGATCCTGGCCAACCTGTTCTACGAACCGTCCACGCGTACCTCCTCCTCGTTCATCGCCGCCATGGAACGGCTGGGCGGGTCGGTGATCTCGATCAACGAAGTTAAATTCTCCTCGGTCACGAAGGGTGAGAGCCTCTCGGATACCGTGCGCACGCTCGAATGTTACGCGGATGTGATCGTCCTGCGCCACCCCGAAACTGGCTCGGCCGCCATCGCCGCCAAGGCGGCGCGCAAACCGGTCATCAACGCCGGCGACGGCGCGGGCGAGCATCCCACGCAGGCTTTGCTGGATGCTTTCACGATCCGCGAGGAGCTCGGCCATCTGGACGGCCTGACCGTGACGATGCTCGGCGACCTGAAATATGGACGCACGGTCCACTCTCTGGCGCGCCTGCTTTCATTATATAAAGTGAAGCTCAACTACGTCTCGCCCGAGATCCTGCGCATGCCGGCCGAGGTGATCGATGAATTGAAGGCCAAGAAGATGGACCAGGCTGAATATACGGATCTCGATCAGGCTCTGCCCGGGACGGATGTGCTATATGTGACGCGCGTCCAGAAGGAACGCTTCGAGGACCCGGCCGATTTTGAAAAGGTCAAGGATGCCTACGTGATCGGCGCCGCCAGCATGAAGTCCGCCAAGGAACGCATGATCGTCATGCACCCCCTGCCGCGCGTCAACGAGATCAACATGGACCTGGACGACGATCCACGCGCCGCGTATTTCCGGCAGATGGAGTATGGGTTGTACGTTAGAATGGCATTGCTGGCGCTGGTGCTCGGAAAGGCATAGTATCAAGTGTCACGTGTCATGTGTCAGGGATGTTCTTGAAACGTGATACTTGAAACCTGACACCTGACACATGGAACCTGACCCATCTCTTAAACCCATGGAATCTTTTTTTACTTTCCTCGAAAAACGCGTCGACGACTGCTCCTCGCTCCTGTGCGTGGGGCTCGATCCGCATGTGGACGATCTAGCCTCTCCCACTGCCGCCTCGGCCCTGGACTTCTGCCTGCGTCTCGTCAAAGCGACCGCTCCCTACGCTGCGGCCTTCAAACCCAACGCGGCGTTCTTCGAGGTGCTCGGCCCCGATGGCTGGAGCGCGCTCAAGCAGTTGGTGGAGGGCATCCGTACCGAATCCGAGCGCATGGGTTCGAAGATCCCCGTCATCCTGGACGCCAAGCGCGGTGACATCGCCACGACCGCCGAGGCGTATGCCCAATCTGCTTTTGAGAATCTGGGCGTGGACTGCATTACGTTGAATCCCTATCTCGGTAAAGATTCGATCGAGCCATTTATCGCGGAATCCGAAAAAGGCGCCTTCCTGTTG